>DATNQC010000037.1:0-1853 GCA_036702885.1 Oculatellaceae cyanobacterium
TTGCCACGCTAACCTATCTCGCCTTCATGAACGGGATTTTGATTGTATTTAACCTGGTTCCGGCCTTCCCGCTGGATGGCGGCCGAGTCCTGCGAGCCTTGCTGTGGCAATGGAAAAAAAGCCTTCGCTGGGCAACCCGGATTGCCTCAAATTGTGGCAAATGGTTTGGGCTGCTTCTTATCTTCCTGGGGGGCTTGAATATTCTGCAAGGCGAATTCATCAGCGGCATCTGGTGGGTGTTGATCGGCTTGTTTCTTCGGCAGGCAGCGGATGCGTCCTATCAGCAGGTTTTACTCAAGCGGTATATCGAGGGCATTCCTGTCAAACAACTCATGAGAACCGACGTGGTGACCGTACCGGCGGAAACCAGCATTCGACGCCTGATTGACAATTATTTTTATCATCATTATTTCAAAGGTTATCCGGTCGTTGAGGGGGATAGCCTTGTCGGGTATGTCTCTCTGCCGGAAATCCGCCAATTGTCGCTCGAAAATCGGGAACAGAAAACGGTGCGCGAGGTCATGACGCCGCCTTCGGACACCAACACCATTCAGGCCGATGCAGATACGATGCTGGCTCTTGCCCGCATGCGGGATACCGGCACTTCCACCCTCTTGGTTACGGATAGCGAAAACCGCCTGGTCGGATTGATATCGCTGAAAGATTTACTCCACTTTTTCGCGATGAAAATCGAATTAGAGGAAAACGGGAAGCAATAAGCGGGTAGGGTTTTACGTTACTTTGTCGTCGGTTCTCGATGAACCGTGACCGGACATTGGCAATGTTCCAACACCTGAACGCTGACACTGCCGAGGATTAATTTGTTCAAACCGGTTTTACCGTGAGAGCCCAACACAATCTGATCCGCCTGAATCGCTTCCGCATAGGCGCAAATTTCTTCCGCCGGATTGCCAGTGACCACTTCGGCGCGCTCCACGGAACACCCCTTTTCCTCCAGTCGGGCTTTGAATTCCTTCAGCACCGCGTGGCCCGCTTCCAGATCGTATTCAACGGCTCTTGCGGCATCCAGCCCAACCATCGCAGGGGGAGGGACCACCACATACAACAGATAATAACAAGCCTTGTCGCGGTCAAACGTGCTGGCCGCCCACATCAAGGTGCTAAACGAACATTCCGAACCGTCAATCGGCAACAAAATCTTCATACCCTCATTGTAGAGAAGCGCGTGGAAAGCGTTATTACCCACCCAGGCATGTTTGATAGCAATTTTTAAATCCCACCCTATCGGGTGATTGAATGCAATGTGATTTTCTCTGTTAATGATGAGGTAATCCAGCATTGGCTTGGATTTTCAGCCCGGGAGCATCCTAAGTGCTTTTGCTGGGCTGATAGAGGAGATGACATAAAAATATGAAAAGCGCTGGCCTTTGCATAGTGGGCTTTGCGCTGAAAATTCCAGTCGAACCAATAGCTTCGGTACGTCGGTCTGTAGAAATACAGACCTTTTTATTTTAATAAATTTTTCTCGATATTTGATAAATTAGAATCTGCTTTTATTACCGCCTATGGTCTCGTTTTAACTTCAAACTAAGCGTGAGAAATAACGTGTTCTTGTGCGTTTGGGAAGCTAGTCTGTTTCTGCTATAAAGAACTCATGCAACAGAATCCATCCGCCTCCCCTCGTCATCTCCACCTTTGCCTGTTAGGGGTTATCTTGCTGGCAATTATTCTGCGCTTCCACAACCTGGAAGCAACCAGCTTATGGATTGACGAAATCTACTCCTTCATGGTGGTCAATACACATTGGCCTTTCCCGGAACCAGGGCAACCAATCCAATCAGCAGCAGATTTTTGTCAGCGCCATCTGGCTTGGCAGCCTATGCGGTTTGACG
>DATNQC010000039.1:0-2408 GCA_036702885.1 Oculatellaceae cyanobacterium
CAGTATTTTTATCCGGATTTACCCAAGGGTTATCAGATCTCCCAATATGATTTCCCCATTTGCAAAAATGGCGAAATGGAACTGTCCAATGGGCGTAAGGTCCGCATTTTGCGGGCGCACCTGGAGGAGGATGCTGGTAAACTGGTCCATGCTGGCGCAGTGGGGCTGGCAGGTTCTGATTACAGCTTGGTGGACCTCAACCGAGCCGGTGCGCCATTGGTGGAAATTGTGTCCGAGCCGGATATTCGCAGCGCCGAGGAAGCACGGGAGTACATGCAGCAGTTGCGTAACATTGTGCGTTATCTGGATGTCTGCGATGGCAACCTGGAAGAAGGCTCCATGCGGTGTGATGCCAACGTGAGCGTCCGTCCGGTCGGCTCCACGGAATATGGCACCAAGACCGAAATCAAGAACATGAACAGCTTCCGCTCTATCCAGCGGGCCATTGAATCCGAGATTGCCCGGCAGATCGAGATTCTGGAGTCTGGTGGGCGTATTGTTCAGGAAAGCCGCCTGTGGGATGAAACGACACAAAGCACTCGCTCTATGCGGAGTAAAGAGGAGGCGCACGATTACCGCTACTTCCCGGATCCCGACTTGCGGCCGCTGGCCATTTCCCGCGAAATGGTGGAACATATCCGCCAGACTTTGCCGGAATTGCCGCATCAGCGCTATGAGCGACTCATTAACGGCTTTGGTCTGAATGAGTACGATGCCGGCCTGATGGTTGAATTCAAGGAAATGGGCGATTTCTTTGAATTGGCGGCGGAGCATACTGATAACTACAAGGCGCTTGCAAACTGGATTCAGGGCGATATTACCGCTTACCTCAAGAACAACAAGGTCTCCATTTTTGAAACCAAGCTCACTCCCGCAGCGCTGGCGGAATTGGTGCACCTGGTGGATAAAAACACCATCAGTTCGGCCATGGCGAAAAAGCTGCTGCCGGAGCTTCTGGAAAAAGGCGGTGCGCCTGAAAAACTGGTGGCCGAAAAAGGCATGAGCCAGATTACGGATGAAGGCGCGATTCGGGCTGCCGTCCAAAAGGTGCTGGATGCCAATCAGAAGAACGTGGAAGATTATCGCGCCGGTAAGGAGAAACTGTTCGGCTTTTTCGTCGGGCAGGTGATGAAGGAAACCAAAGGGGCTGCTAACCCAGAAATCCTCAATCGCCTCTTGAAGGAAATGTTGGCTGGCTAGTTGGCGTCACTCGACACGAAGCGGCTCCAGAGGCTTACCAATGCGCTGGAGCTGGCTGTACTGTCAGCGTAATATCTTTAAGCTGCTGGTTCCGGCTGATGGTCAGGTGGACGCGATCACCAATCCGGTCTGAAATCATGGCGTCAATCTGATCGCGGGAGCGGTTTAACGTCGATTGCCGGTTAATCTGCACGATACGATCCCCCGGCAGAACGCCTTGCTGCTCTGCCGATGTATCGGGGAACACGCCTTGCACCAAGGGGTAATTTGTTGGGAAAATCAGCAGGTCTAAGCCAACAACGCCCGGTTGTGTGGGCGCTGTGGGTTGCTCGACCCGTTTTTTGGCATTCAGTTTAAAGAACGGTCCAACATCCAGCTGGCCTTCCTCCATCGGCGATGCAACAGCTGTCACCGTAGTGGTAAACAGACAAAAGGTTAAAAGCAGCAATCTGGAAAACAGCGTCATACCCACCTTTTCATTTCTGTTTCCAATGTATTTCGTTTTGACAGGCCGTCAATTTTTGTCCCCTGCCCCTTTCTTCAGGTATAATCCACCATAGATTGATGGTTGAAAAAACTCGTCGCCATTTTCAGAATGGCATGGCCCCCGGCCCCTGAGCATCCGCCCAGTGGGGGAAGTTGATAACAGCGTTGGTATCCAATGCACCGGTGGAGGCAATATGACATCATCATTTCAAGCATCCAGCCAGCTTGTTGCCCGTCGGGCGTTGATTTCGGGAAAGGTGCAGGGCGTTGGCTATCGGTATTCCCTGGCTCAAAAAGCGCAGGAATTAAATATTTCCGGCTGGTGCAGGAATTTACCCAATGGACAGGTGGAAGCCTGGTTGCAGGGAAGCCCTGAGGCGATGACCCGCATTCTGGAGTGGCTATATGTCGGTCCACCGCATGCCGTGGTAGAGCATGTGGAGATTGAAGAACAGTCGAATTTGGAGCCTTCCTGGCAAGAGGGCCGAATCTTTGAGATCCGAAGATGAGGAAACTCGGAGCATTCCTGCTGCTGATTGCTGTGTGCGCTCCCCTGGCCGGTATCGCACAGGAGCTGGATCTCAGCGATCCGGGGCTGAGGCCAGGCAAGACGACATCTCCCAAGCGACCTACTTCAGAAGTGCAATCCGAGCCTGCCGGTAGCGCATACTATATGCGGCAACCGCTCAAGGCGACCGTTTCCAAAAAGCTGTATCTGCCCT
>DATNQC010000041.1:0-7848 GCA_036702885.1 Oculatellaceae cyanobacterium
TCTGTAACCCATGCGCAGCCAGGAGTCCGGTTGGATTTGTCTTGGTTGCCAGAAACCCCGTTGTACGGCGATGGGACGGAAGGGCAGGACGGGATTGGCTGGCAGTTGGCTCCCGCTCCTTTTGCATTAAGCGAGAAGCAAATCAGTGATTTGCAGCGTCTAGGGAAGATTTTGCAGCGCTTTGTGCAGGCGGTTGACACACTCTACCAGCAGAGTTTGAATCCTAATCTTCCGGTACCTGCCTGGGTGGCGGAACTATATGCGCAGGGTAAGCCGGAAGCGCTCCTTCAGTTTGCTCAGATGAAGCGTCTGAAGTCCCATTTGCCGTTGGTGCTGCGTCCGGATCTGCTTTTGAATGAAAATGGCTGGACGCTGTGTGAGATTGATGCGGTGCCGGGGGGTATTGGCTTTACTTCGGCCTTGAATCGCTTGTATCGCAATAGCGGCTTTTCGGTCTTGGAAGCCGAAAATGGGATGCCCGGCGCTTTTCTTGAAATGCTCAAAGCGTTTGTCCAGGCCAAAACGCCGGAAAAAGAAAACCCCGTCATTGTCATCGTACTTTCCGACGAGGCCGCTGATTATCGGGCTGAAATGCAATGGTTGGTGGATACGTTGCGCAAAGGCGCCGATAAAATTCCGGCTTATCCGCATATCGCACTGGTTCATCCCAAAGAATTGGACTTGGTCCGTGACCGTTTGGTGTTTACTGATCCGGATACAGGCCTGGAAACCCCAATTGATTTAATTTATCGTTTTTTTGAATTGTTTGATTTGCCCAACATTCCTAAAATTGAATTAATTCAATATGCGGTAAAAAAGGGTCTGGTGCAATGTACGCCGCCATTTAAGCCGCATGTGGAGGAAAAGCTGTCGCTTGCGCTTATGCATCATCCCGCCTTAGCTTCATTTTGGGAAAAAGAACTGGGGCAGGCGGATTTTGAGCAGTTGAAGCAATGGGTTCCCCAAGGTTGGGTGGTTGATCCAACACCGGTGCCTCCGCAAGCCGTGATTGCCGGTTTAACGCCTGGGGGTAGGGTCATCCAGGATTTTCAGGCGCTTAAAAGTCTGTCTCAAAAAGAGCGGGAACTGGTGTTGAAACCTTCCGGCTTTTCCCCGCTGGGCTGGGGAAGTCGTGGTGTAACCATTGGGCATGACCACTCCTCTGAGGAGTGGGGCAAGCGGCTTGATGAAGCCCTGGCTAGTTTTGGAAAAACGCCGTATATTCTGCAAAAATTTGTGCCTGCCGGGGTGCAAGTGGTTGAACGGCTGAATTTGGAAACATCCGAGACAACGCCATTTAAAGCACGGACCCGTTTGTGTCCCTATTACTTTGTGAAAAATGGGGAGGTTACATTGGCGGGTGTGCTGGCAACCGCTTGTCCACAGGATAAAAAACTGATTCACGGGATGAAAGATGCCGTTTTAGCCCCGGTCGGCCAGGCATAGGCCGAGAAATTGGCTCGATAATTTTTTGTTTTGAATGGACGGGTTCACTGTTTAAGATGGAGGAGGCTACAGCGGAAGCCTCCTCCAGGTAGTGGAGTTTTGCTGCTTATCCTACAGACGGTATATATTCTGCCGATATCTCGATGGAGTGAGTTTTCGTAAAGAAAGGAGCGCGTCCGGACAAGCTCAATGGCCCGCTTTGTTTACCGTCTTCAAAAAGTCTTTGAAATTCGCGAGCGCAAGAAAAAGGAGCATGAACAGCGCGTCGCGGATGCGCAGCAGCGCGTGCGGGAGATTGAAACGGCCATTGAGGAAAAACAGAATGAAATCCGCATGGTCCGCAAGAATATGATGTCTTCCCACCACATGCTCATGCTGGCTCATGACGAATATGTGCATCATGAGACTCAGAAATTGGAAGAGTTATACAAAGCACTGGATTTTGCCAGGCAGCAATTGGAACATGAGCGGCAATTGCTAATTCAGGCGCAGGCGGAATTGGAAGCGCTGGTTAAGCACAAGGAAAAGGCGCTTGAGGAATGGAAGGAAGAAGAAAAACGGTTAGAGATGAAAATTCTGGATGAGGTTGCCGGGCAGCGTTATTTTCGACAACAAAGCCAAGCGGAAGAATCTGAATACCATTCCGAATGGGATACCTCACCTTATCCCTAAACGATGGGCAGCAGGCTGGCCCAATGCCCTCTTTGAGACTGATGAAAGCGTGATCGGATGAAAATTGAAGAAACGCCCTATCATTTTTCTGGCCAATCCCCGGTGGAAAAGTTGAGACGCCCGATTCAAACGGGGAATCTGGATGCCATGCTGGCGGATTTTGATTTGTCTTTTCTGGATCTGCTAACGACGGTGTCTGAGAAAGTGGCCTTAGACGAAAAAGAAACACCAGTACTGGAAAAACGGACTGCCTCGGTGGTGGAAAGCAAGCAGAAGGCTACCGAGAAACCCAAATTAACTCTCGTTGAAGCACCCCAAAAGACGGAAACGCGGGAAGAAGATGCCATGACCCGCGTTGAAAAGGAGCTATCGCTTCTGTCCACGGATTTGACGCCAACCGATTTACAGTATTTGAAGCAGGTGGTGATTCCCAATGTACCAATTTTATTGGGTAGTGTACCGCTTGAAAGTGTTTTTCCACTGACGGCGGATGGAGAAATTAACTATCGCGGTTTTGATGTGTCCCCCAAGCTGGCGGAATTGGTGGAAAAGGCCTATAAAACAGGTCGTCCGATTCGAGTAGAGCTTGATACGCACTCTGCCGTGGTTCTAAAAATTCGGAATGGACAGGTTTCCGCGGAGTTTGTCTCTGCCGATAAAGGTGCGGCCTTGAGCATGCAGCAGGAGTTGGACCACCTTCGCAACCGGATGTTGCTCAAAAACCTGCCGGTCGGCAATCTGGAGTCCCGATACCGCGATCCGTCACAGCCTCGTCGGGAGCAAACGGCGGATGACGAACGAGATGCTTGATTGACATTGCTGAGTCCATCAATGATGAGGAAGGCAGCCAATGAATGATCCGTTTATTACAGCGCTGAATACGCAAAAAGCAGCCCTGGGCTGGTTTAGCGCCTTGGCGGAAAACATGGGGAACCTGTATACGCCTGGCTACCGGGAAGTCAAAACGAGCTTTGTGGATTTTGTCAGCGGCGTTCAGTTACAGGAATTGCCGCGTAGTGATGACCAGGGGAAATCCACCCCAGGCAAGGCGCCAAGTAACCTTTTCATTGAAGGAAAAGGGTACTTTACAGTGCGTAAGCCGGATGGAACGTTGCTGTATACGCGCTTGGGCGATTTTAACTTCAATGCGGATGGCACCCTGGTCAATTCCCGTGGCTATGCCTTGCAGGGGTATCTGCTGGGTGAGGATGGCAATATGGTCAACACGGGAGACTCGAATGCCTCACCGGCGGCGAATAACCCGAACCACAGCGTCGGAGGGCCGGGGCATATTCCTACGACCGAAATCAACCTCTGGATTGATCCCAGTAACGGCAAGTTTTTTGGCAAGTATGACGAGTATAAAGTCCGCTCTGATGGGACGGTGGTCGGGATTGCAGACAAAGGTAAAGTGACGACGCCTCTTTATCGTCTGGCCATTGTGAATTTCATCAACCCCGGTGCGTTGGCTCAGCCGGAAGATCAGATGTTTACGCCGACGGAAATTTCCGGAGAGCCAGTGGAAGGCTCCGGGGAAATTCGCAGTGGCTTGCTGGAGTCCTCAAACGTTGGTATGCGGGAAAACGTGAGCTATCTGCAACAAGCCAAACTGCAGCTGGATGTCACCGCCAAGCTGATCAGCACCAATAAAAACCTGTTGGAAGAGGCGCTTCGCCTAATCCAGTAGTGAGCGGGTTTTTTAAAGCGCTTCCAGAATGCGGCGTAAGGCAAGGCGCGTATGCGCGTAGGTCAGGCCGCCCTGAAGATAGACCGCATACGGCGGGCGAAGCGGCCCATCCGCAGATAGCTCCAGCGTGGAGCCATCAATAAATGTGCCGCCCGCCATAATGACTTCATCCGCATAGCCTGGCGGGTTGGCAGGTACGGGCACAATATGGCTGCTTACGGGGCTGAGGCTTTGTAAGACCTGGCAGAAGCGGATTTGCTTTTCCGGATCGCGCAAGGCGAGGATTTGAATAATATCGCTGCGAACATCCTGCCAGTGCGGGGTGGTGTCAAAGCCGGCTTCTTCAAATAGGCGGGCGGCTAAGGTCATGCCTTTGAGCGCTTCCTTGACGGCGCCAGGCGCCAGATAAAGCCCCTGCAGCAAAACGCGAGACAGGTTAAATGTGTAGCCGCCTTCGGCTCCTACGCCGGGGCAGGTTAAATGATCTGCACAGGCGGCTACTAAGTCTGCCCGCCCGGCCACATAACCGCCGGTGGGCGCAATGCCGCCACCTGGGTTTTTGATGAGAGAGCCTGCGATGAGATCCGCGCCAACAGCGGTAGGTTCCTGTGCTTGTGTAAATTCGCCGTAGCAGTTGTCTACCATCACAATGACATCGGGGCTTATGGCTTTGGTCTGCCGAATCAACTGTTCCAGTTGTTCAATTGTGAGGGAAGGCCGTAGGCTATAACCCCGTGAGCGTTGAATAAAGACCAGTGTTGCCTGCCGGATCATCTCGGCTTCTTCCGGAGTGAATGTCGTTCGCACTCGTGTTTCATTAAAGACTGTGGGATTTTCAACCGCTTCAAAAACGGAAAACTCCTGATAGGATACCCCGCTCGCCCGAAGTGAATGACGACTCTCCCCCCGCAGGCCGATGACCTCTTCCAGGGTGTCATAAGGGCGGCCGGTGATGGACAGCATGGTATCGCCGGGGCCAAGGCAACCATTGAGTCCGACAGCCAAGGCATGGGTTCCGGATACGATTTGCAGGCGCACCAGTGCGGCCTCCGCCTGAAGGGCGTCCGCAAAGACCGCATCAGTGACTTCCCGGCCCAGATCGTCATGTCCATAGCCGGTGACAGATAGAAAATGCTCTTCGCTCACCCTGTGCTTGATAAAGGCGTTCAGCACGCGTTCAAAGGTTTGATGATAAATAGTTTCCTGGCGCTTCCAGGTTGTTTGGGCAAGTTCAGCTTCGGCTTGTTCAATATCAATGTGCGGTAAGGTGCGAGGCATGGTAACACTCATGGTTTGTGGGGACTCAGACTACTAAGGCTAACAAAAACACCCTCCCAAGCGGGAGGGTGTTTGTTTTGTGAAACCTAAGCGACTACTTGACGCTGACCAGGTGTGGAACGACGCCCAATTCGCTTTGCAGGATTTTGGCTTTGGCGTAGGCCATGCTCCGGCGTTTTTCCGCGCCTTTAATGACGAAATGGACGGAAAACGCGGTATTTCTGACGGCTTTGCGTTGTTTATTGCCCATTGAAAGCTCTGCCTCCACCGTAATGCTTGTAGTGTGGCTATCGACGATTGGTTGGAAACCTTTAAGGTTTCTCTTGAATCCCCTCCAAATTGTTTAATAATTGTTACATCAGGGCCCTTTTCAGGGAAAGTAGCGCGACTTTGGTATTTGAAATGACCCTGCTGACGTTTCGTATATAATGGTAAAGTCGTTTAACGCAAGCTAGACGTTCCCGCTTTTGCTTGCCTGATTGTCTGGACAGCCGAGTTTCATTCGGAACACTCCGGATTCCCAATCTTTAGAGGGACCATGATCGAATTTTTCCGTAAAAGCGCTCGTTGGATTGCACTGGTGATGGTGCTGTCCCTGCTGATGTCTACGTTTGTCTTTGCCCTGTTCTGATAATCCCCCCTGACGATGAGCTTAAAGTTTATGTCACACCCCAAAAGACAACAGGGCAGCAAGCGTTTGAGGTGCCTGATATTGATCGGGTTGATTTTGCTGTCTCCGGTGCCCGCTTTTTCGTCGAATAACAATGCCAAGGTGCATGAGTTGCAGCAAAAAACGAGTACCCTGAAGGCTAAGGCGGCAGAGCTTCGACGAAAAAAATACGAGAAAATGCGGGAAGCGCAGCGGCTTAATGCCAATATTGTCCAGAATCAACAACATTTGGAAGCTGAAAGGCGCTCCCTGCAGTTTCATGAAAAGCGTTTGGAACAGACGAAGAACCGCCTGGTGTATCTGGATCACCGCTTGGACAAAGTGATGGGTGATGCCACCAGGTTGAATCAGGATGCTGGCAAGCGCTTGCGTAGCCTGTACATGGGCGAGCGACTGAGTTTGCTGCAAATGATTGTTGAGGCCAATGACCTGTCGACCTTGCTGGATCGTATGTATTACCGTCAACGGATTGTGGCTCATGATAAGCGTCTATTGAATGAGTTGCAGGCCAAAATCCAGGAGCTGAACAGTTTGAAAGGGGAGTTGGCCAGACAAAAAACTGTGATTGGCCAGACCATTTCCACCATCCGTATGAAAAATGTGGAAATTCAGCGAGCCATTGAGGTGGATCGTGTCTTGCGCGATAAATATCGGAACGATGCGAACTTTTACGCCCGGGCAGAAGCCGAGTTGCTGGCGGAGTCTAATAATATTACCGCTCAGATTCGTGCATTGACGGGTAAAAAATCTTTCCAGGTGGTTAAAGGCAGTACAGGGAAGTTTATCTGGCCGGTTACTGGGACTATCACCTCCAACTTCGGATATCGTTTCCACCCGATCCATAAAAGAACGATCCGGCATACCGGTTTGGATATTGCGGGGCCAAACCGCGCGCCTATCAAGGCTGCTGATGGCGGACAAGTCATTTGGGCCGGTTGGAAAGGTGGTTACGGTAAAACCGTAATGATTAACCACGGTAACCGGGACGGTAAAAACATCGTGACCCTGTACGGCCACTTGTCAGGAATTGCGGTTAGTACAGGCAGCACAGTCAGCAAGGGGCAAGTGATTGGCTATGAAGGTTCGACGGGGTATGCTACAGGCCCCCACCTGCACTTTGAGGTCCGTGTGGATGGTGTCCCTGTGAACCCGTTGAGCTATTTATAAATAAAAGCTTGATGGCATATTTTCAAATGCCTGAACTTTGTTAGAATAGTTGACGTGTTAAGAAAATATTAAAAAGTTTGGCAATTCATTAGCACTTTTTAATGTCATGACATTCTAGAACCTCGACCGTCTTAACGGATGTGCGGATTGAACGGCGGTTTGCCGCATACCCGGGACGCTGTACGGAGAACTGTTATGAACTTGTTTGCTCCGCCCGGAAGTTGTTCCCCATGAAGTCACTATCTTGCTCGCTTGCCCTGACATTTTCAGTGGCTCTGAGTATTGTCATTTTGCCTGCGTCTGCGCAGATTGTGGTGAACGATCCTGCGGCGGCGATTGTGAATATGCCCAAGCGCTTTGTGATGTCGCCAGGGGAGAAGGTTGAACCTGGCGAAGCGGTTGTTTCTTCTCCGGCTGTGGTGGGTAAGGAAGAAAAAGCGGAAAAACATCCTAAAAAACCAGTAGAGCCGGAAATGGATCTTGAAAAAACGCCGGCGAATACGGCTGTGGACAAGGCGGAGGGGGAACCGTTAAAGGCGCGTGCGGTGATGGTGGATATCAACAGCACGACGCTCAACTATGACAAGGAGCGGGATGTGTATGTGGCCACCGGCTCCGTGCATATGGTGATTTCCGAGCAAAATTCTGAGTTGTATGCAGATAAGTTGACCTATGACCAGAATCAGGGCTTGGCGATTGCTGAAGGTCACGTGGTGATTATTAAAAACGGTCAGCGAACGGATGGGACCTATGCCAAGATTGACCTGACCCGCAAATCGGCGCTGATTAATGATACGGTGACGACGATTTCAGCGGTGCGTGTCAAAGCCAAGCAGTCATTTGTCAATAATAATGAACTGCTGTTGGAAGACGGGCGGCTGATTATCAGTGGTGTTATGTACCAGCAGTTTGTTGCCAACGGTGGGCT
>DATNQC010000047.1:0-2610 GCA_036702885.1 Oculatellaceae cyanobacterium
GGGTAGTTGTTGCTGCCATTATAGACCTCGTCGTAATTGCAAACGGATATTCTATGTCAGGAAATGCTAGGCTTGCTGGCTATAAACGAAACAATCGCAACAGATTGAAAAACTGAAGAGGGGTTGACAATACCCCACAAATATACCAAGGAGGACAAAAAACGCAAAATCATAGGCAAAAGGAAAACCAAGTTGCCATCAGGTGGCGAGCTCGGTTTTCCCTAGCCTATGTTCGGTTTACTTGAATTCGACTTTGGCGCCGGCAGCCTCAAGCTGCTCTTTCATTTTTTGGGCGTCTTCTTTTTTCACGCCTTCTTTCAGAGGCTTCGGAGCGCCATCAACCAGATCTTTCGCTTCTTTCAAGCCGAGACCGGTAATTGCACGAACTTCTTTCAGAACGGCAATCTTGTTGCTACCAGCGTCTGCCAGAACAACCGTCACTTCAGAAACTTCATCTTCAGCGGCGGCAGCGCCAGCACCACCAGCGGCAGGAGCAGCAGCTACAGCCACAGGAGCAGCGGCCGTGATGCCGAACTCTTCTTCAAAAGCTTTGACCAGGTTTGCGGTTTGCAGGAAGGACAGAGTTTTGATTTGCTCAAAAATCTGGCTTGTCTTTTCATCCAATTCAACAGGCATCAGTATTGATCCTCATTTTTCTTGCTGACTGAGTAAAGAGAGATGTAGAGAAGGGTTAAGCACCCTGCTCCTGCAGACGTTTCGCATACTGGTCCAGAACGTTGACCAGGCCGCGCTGCGGACTGCTAATCGCTGAAACGAGACCGCTCAGCGGCGAGTTAATTACACCCACCAATTTACCGCGAAGCTCTTCAATCGGCGGGAGTTGAGCCAGCTGTTCCACTTCAGCGCGGCTTAGCAATTTTCCGTCCAGATAACCACCGCGAATCTCGTTGGGCTTCTTGTTGGCTCCAAGAAACTTCACGAGTGCTTTCACCGGGGCAACCTGATCGCCTCTGCCAATCAACAGGGCGGTTGGACCTTTCAGATAGGAGCCCAACACTTCCGTTTGGGAGCCCTGAATCGCATGTTTTGTCAGTGTATTCTTGGCAACAGTGAAGCTAGCATCCAACGGATACAGCTCTCGACGCAGTTGGGTCAGCTCGGCAACCGTCAATCCACGATAGTCGGCAATAACGGCCACCGTTGCTTTGTCGAGCTCCTGCTTCAGCCTGCTGACAGTTTCTTGTTTTTGGGCCAGTTTTCCCACGTCAGCACTGATCCTTTCTTATTCCATCAAGTTCGCTTATGTCTTTCACAAGGATCGGACCAATCTCCACAAAAAAGGTTACCGATCCCTGCCATACCTGTCCGCCTTTTCGGCACCTACCATAGGACACAGGGAAGCCCACCAGAGACTTCTATGAACCCTCTACAACTGACCAGAAGCAAATCAGCCGTACCTGAATCAGGGACTTATTCTTGACCCGGGGATCCCGACAAGAATCAGACGAGTAGAAAACCAACTGGTAGGGAGCCCTATATATAACAAAGACAAAAAAGCCGTGCAAGATTTTTTTATGACTCGACCAAGCTTTGCAATAAAGGCTCAAGCTCAACCGCGATCCGTGCTTTTGGCACATAGAGGTACGGATGTGGCGGAATTTCCCCGGGACTGGAGCCGCTAATCAGGATAATCCGCTCTGCAGGCAGCCCCATGTCCAAAAATTGCCTGCCCACCTCCAAGCCATCCTTATCACCCCGGATTTTCCAATCCAACAGCACAAAATCCGGACGCGAACGCTGGAATGCTTCTATTGCCGCATCATAACAATCCGCCACTGCCGAAAGAACAAAGCGCTCATCCGCTTTAAGAAGCGCCGCTATAGCCTCCTGCCAGGCCGCTTCGTCCTCAACCAAAAGCACATTAAAAGAACGTCGCATTAGTTTACCTTAGCGCAAACATAAATCCCCGCCAAAAAGCAGAGTCCTCATTCTGCTTCAAAAATTATGCCTGTTCCCACCGCGTGCTGGGGGGCCCTTCTGAAGTCGCACGATACTTATTCATGAGGTTCCCTGCCTCTTTCAAGCCTTGCAGCTGAGTCATCCATGAAGAACGATGGGTTTTCATAGACGACAGATTCTCTTGATCCAAGGCCTGGCAATTGGTTAGGCATTCTACTAACCAGTCCTTCAGTTCATCAGGAAAGTTTTGCATATCGAGCGCCGTTAATTGCCCCAGTACTTGGCCCCGCTCCAGAATAAGCTGGTTCATTTTCGGCAGTTCAGAGGCTGTTTGGCATTGCGTCGCGATCCGGGTTGAGAGTTCGAGTAAGACCATGGCCAATTCAATGGCCTGCCCCGCTTGCGGGTTATCAGGCCCGCAAAGGCGCTTCAAGGTTTCCGGCACTTTCTTCCCGTTCTCTTCTGGCAATGCGTATCGCCTCTTCCCAAGTTGCTTTCAGATTTCTTAGGTGCTCCAGAACTTCGTCGATCATGCCCACATCTTTTTTGATGTTGGCCTGAACCAACCGGTAATGGAGATACTCATATAGTCGGTACAGATTGATTGCGATTTCGCCACCGATTTCCATATCCAGGCTGTTCATGAACTCCAGAACGATGTTCTGCGCCTTGATCAGGTTATGGTGGGCC
>DATNQC010000050.1:0-2274 GCA_036702885.1 Oculatellaceae cyanobacterium
ATGCCACAGACAGCGATTTCACCCACTCGCCCGAACTTGCCATTGGCAATCCGGACGTGGCGGAACGCGTCCAACGCCTGGCGCTGGATGCCATCCAATTTGAACGGTTTCAGGCGCTCCGGGCTGAGTAACATCTCTCAGCAATCAAAGCTCAGCCACGCAAGCTTAAGATTGCGCCTTTGGACGCTGTAATTCAAAACTCTCGCGCACAGGGCAATAAGCGGATCCCGCCAGACGCGCTACCGGTTTAAGCAAGGCCGTATCAATCCGCCCATCTCGATAAAGGTCTTCGCGGATGTGGAATTGCACCACCGTGCCGAGCACCACGCTGCCGCTTCCAATCGAACCATCGCCCACGTAAATAACCTGCTGCAATTGACATTCCAGGCTGACCGGCGATTCCATCACCCTGGGCGGCTTCACCACCACGGAATGCGCGGGCGTCAGGCCGGCCAATTCAAATTCATTGACTTCAAACGGCACCTCCGCGGCGGTTTCGTTCATGGGACGCACAATATCTTCACTCACGATGTTCACCACAAATTCGCGGGTGGCTTCAATATTGCGCAACGTGTCTTTCTTTTGCCCATCGGAACCACGAACCGTTGGACAAAACAGCACCGTGGGCGGGTTGGAACAAACGCCATTAAAAAAGCTGAACGGCGCCAGATTCAAAATACCTTCGGGTGATTGCGTGGATACAAACGCAATGGGCCTGGGAAGGATGCTCCCGATCAGCAATTTGTAATTGTCCTGCTGACTGATACGGGTCGGGTCGATGGTGATAAAACCGCTCATGATGCTTGTCCCTTCTGTACTGTTTCAGCCTGATCCTGCCAGGACAGATAATATTCCTTCCATTCGGCGCTTTCCGCTTCCGGCGTCATGCGGAGCGGCTTTTGCGCATCCAGCATCACTGCAACCTCATCGGTCCGGTCTTTCTGACGGCTGGCGGCCACCGCCTTGGGATGCGGACCATGATGGATGCCTTGCGGGTGAAAGGTGATCATGCCGGCATCAATGCCATGTCGACTGAAAAAGTTCCCCGCGTGATAAAACAGAACCTCATCGTAATCAATATTACGGTGATAGAACGGCACCCGCATGGCATCCGGATCTTCTTCCAGCGGGCGCGGGACAAAGGAACAGATGACAAAACCCTTACCCTGGAACGTGGTGTGCACGCTAGGCGCCAGATGCGCGCGGTGACTCATCACCGGACGGAAATCCCGGATGTTCAGTTGCCATACGGTGAGGTCCCCTTTCCAGCCAACCACATCCATCGGGTTAAACGGATAGAACACCGAGGTCAGCTCATTCAGGCGCTTGACCCGAACTTCCCACTCCACCCCATCTTCCTGGATGGGCTGCGGCTCCGGCGTGGTAATCGCCGTCGGATCATACAGGGCATGCTGGCCCAGCAACCCGCGCTCCGGCTGAACAATCCGACTGAAGGATTCAATCACCAGAAAGGCGTTGCTCTTGGTTTCCGGTAACAAGCGATAAGTGGTTCCCCGCGGAATTACCAGATAATCGCCAGGCTCAAAATACAGCGGGCCAAAGTCCGTTTCGATAATGCCGGAACCCTCGTGGATGAAATACACCTCATCCCCGTCCGCGTTGCGGAAGTAATAGCTCATGGGCTCTGTCGGGCGGGTGTAGTGAAGCACCACGTCTTCGTTATACAGCAGCGCCACACGGCTTTGAATGCAATCCGCATTGTCGCTGCCAATCCGGTTGCAATCGAACGCGCGCGGCTTCAACGGGCCTTCAATCCGACTCCAGCCGGTAGGCGCATGCGTGCGATACAAGTGAGACACCGGGCCGTAAAAGCCATCTCGTCCGTGTTCCTCCTCATAAAGCCCTTCGGGAATGCCAACATGCGCCTGACGCACCGTAACGCCTTTGTTCAACGGAAACATAAAACTCCCCCGGCACTCTGCCGACCTAATCCCATACCACCATTTTATACCCAACCCCAGCCGGCGCAATGGAATCCCCTTGAGCGTGTCCCACCCTGGACAATCATTATCCACATGGGAAATTCCAGCCATTCGCAGGCAGACTACGCTTCTTGCCAGCCGAATTTCAGAAACTGGTTCAGTTCAGATCGGGAAAGTAACGCTTGAGGAAACGCCCGGTATAAGACTCCTCGCAAGCAGCAATGTCTCTGGGCGTGCCTTGCGCCACCACATACCCGCCACGCACGCCACCTTCCGGCCCCATATCAATAATATGATCCGCCACCTTGATGAAATCCAGGTTGTGCTCAAT
>DATNQC010000003.1:0-3041 GCA_036702885.1 Oculatellaceae cyanobacterium
GTATCGCCCCTTTAAAGAGCTCGGATACCCGAAGGAGATTCGGCATTGAAGAGCTACCGCCTGCGGGTGCTGCAATATTCTTGTTATGGAAGTCTTTCAGTATCTTGCTCCAAGTCATAGGCAGTTTCGCCACATTCCAGCCGGCATGCAGCACCCTGACAGGATGAATACGATGTTTCGACACAATATCGGTTATACTGCTTCTGAATTCAGGCCGCAGCATACCAAACGCAGTCTTGGCTTCAGCAAGAGTTCCAGCCAGATCAATGCCAAATTTTGTTTTTGCCTGACGCATCAGACGGTTTCCAGCCGTTCGTAGAGCAGCCCATTGTGCTTGTCTCGAGTTCATCCCCATCCCCTTTGCGACAGAAAAGGCGCGGCTGTAAGTATTTGCAGTAGATTTCACGACAGGGTGCAATCCTGCAAAGGCCCTACCAAGCATTACAGCTCCAGCGACTGTTTTGGAAAGGCCGATCATCCCCTGCATTCTGCTAGTCGGGCTAACACTGGGAATGAACCTGAGCCAACGTCGATGACGAGGTACATGCATATTCCCCCCTGGACGCAAGGACTTAAGTCCATTTCGACGCAGGTTGACTGCAGAAGCCTTTAACTGCTGCCCAACCACGCCAACACCCTGCCTCAAGGTCACTGGCTTACCTGCCAGATGCGAAGCACCCTTTTTGAAACCAAGGAAGCCAAGCACCGTGCCTAAACCGCCACCAAAGATGTTGGCCCAGGCAGCACGCTGAGACTGCTTATCTTTTGCACCAAACAACCCGGCAATACCCTTAAACAACTGGCAACCGGCCAACGCAGTAAAGATACCGCCCACTGCCAGCGCCGCCGGTGGACAAATAATCCCTAAACCGATCGTACCGGCAATCATCAACCAGGTGGAAGGTTTCGTGAAGGATTGCACAATACCACCTACAGCATCGCTCAAACCTCCCATGACAGCGCTTTTACCGTCATCTGCCGGCATCATCATGCTGGGGTCCATATAACTTGGACCATAGCTACCCATCCCATAAGGATCGGCATAACCACCAGACATCAAAGGATCGCTATAATAACCGCCATAAATGTCAGAGGTATTCAGAACACCACTTCCTGGATATGCGTATGACGGTGCCGCTGCGGTATTGTAGCTAGCCCCATACATTTCTGCAGACATAACCCCTGGACCTCCCATGCTTGCCCCGGCGCATCCCAAACGCCGGCGTTTTTCACACCTAATGATCGGCCTGATGCCGTCTCATCAAATCCCTATCCCTAACCCTTAGCCTAAATCCCTTGGATTGTACCCCTTTGACAACAATGTTGTCCTTGTGACTGCATAAAAACAAACAATCGCGTTTTTTGTGACAGCCTGTTTTATTTTTATTAAGTTATATTAAAAATTCAGACAGAATTACGTTACTGACTTGGATGGCCTGCTCCTTTAAAACCAGGCGTTCAGCCCGTCTCTCCAGAAATTCTCCCTCGTATTTAGTCAGAATATGCCCGTATCGGGCTTGAAAGTCAAATCCGAAAACCCGCTCCAATGCCGGAATGTCAATCCCTTCCGCCTTTCTTAATCCGAAAATAATGGCGTTTTCCAACTGCTCCTCAGGTTCACAAGGAAAGCGCTCCCCCGCTAGCGGGTTTTCCAGGTATGCTTGCAAGTCTCGAACCGTTTCATACCGCACACCGTTCCAATAGCCATGTGCTGCCACACCCAAAGCTAAAAAGTCTCCCTGGTTCCAGTAGTTCAGGTTATGTCGCGACTCACAGCCCGGCTTTGCCAGATTACTGAATTCATAGCGTCGAAAACCTGCCGCCTCCAGCATCGCTAAGCCCTCAAAATACATCGCCACATTCTCGTCATCCGATGGAACAGCGTAACTTGCCTTGGCCACTGGATGTTGCCCCAACGTTTCCAACGGCGTCCCCTCCTCCACCTTAAGGCCGTACATGGAAACATGCTGAACCTCTAGCGTCACCACTTGGCGAAGCGTCTCTCGCCAGTCCTCTAGCGTTTGCTTTGGCAGAGCATACATGAGATCGACTGAAATATTACGCCAACCAACCTGCTGGAGCCGTTGGATAAAGTGCTTGGCCTCCGCCGCAGAATGAATCCGACTGAGTCGTTTCAGCTCCCTATCGTTCAAACTCTGCACACCTACGCTAATCCGGTTAAAACCAAGTTCCAGATACGCCTCGGCACTTTGCAAGAACGGACCGCCAGGATTGGCTTCAATCGTAATTTCGGCATTTTTTGCAAACGGCAAATATCGGTTGAGCGCCTCAAAAATCCGCTGATACGCGCTAACCGGCAACAGCGACGGCGTACCACCGCCTACATACAGAGTTTGGATTCCTTCTGGAAAATCGGATGCATTAATCTCAGCAAACCGGAGCGCTATCTCCCGACACACTGCATCCACATAGGCATCCTTCCCGCCATGCTTTTCCAGCACAACGTAGAAATCGCAATATATACAACGCGATACACAGAAGGGGACGTGGAGATAAATGTACATGCGAACCGTTCCGAGGTGTGCTGTTCTTACAACCATGAGAGGCAGACACTCTTCGTTTAAATGTAGCACGCTCTCATTGGGGCTTGCTTGCTTTTCTTGCCTGTTCATTTCCGGTATGATGGAAATATCGTACTTACCAGCTCATCCAAAAGGTCGTTCACAGTGCTCAATCTGCAAGCGCTGAAAGAATTTCAAGAGAATCATTACGCCCGGAACCTTGTCTTCCGATCGGATAACGTGGAAATTCTCGTGGTCTGCTGGAAGCCAGGGCAAGGTTCGCCAATCCACGGTCATGGCCCATCCGATGGCTTAATGATCATCCTGGAAGGTGAAATCACCAATACCACCTACACTGCCGATGGACGTAAAATCACCACCGTCTGGAGTGAGGGGGACGTCGGTCACACACCGGTCGGCGCTCAGCACGAAGTCAAGAACACCTCCGACCGGGATGTGGTCAGTCTGCATATTTACGCCCCACCTCTGCAACGAGAGCTGCAAGGTGCGGACCTGGGC
>DATNQC010000051.1:0-1901 GCA_036702885.1 Oculatellaceae cyanobacterium
TCAGTCGACAGGATCACGCCGGCTTGCTCCGTTTTTGGCAGTTGCGGCGGCTGTCAGTGGCAGCAGATGTCGTTGGCCGCGCAGAGAGCTTGGAAGCGGAATATCGTTCAGGAAAGTTTGGCGCGCATTGGGAAATTACCCGATGTGCCCGTGCTGGAGATTTTGGGTTCGGATGAATGGCAGTACCGGAACCGGGTCCAGTGGGAAGTTCAGCAGAAAGAGCCGGGCAAACCGCCGACGCTGGGCTATGTGCAAGCCGGTAGCCATGCCGTCATTCCGTTTAAAGAATGTTTGATTATTCCGCCGGAACTCAATGCATTGGCAGCATGGCTCCGGGAGGCTTTTCAGCAAAATCCCGAAGCTGCTGCCGAACTCCGGCGGATTGAGGCCATGCAAAACGCGGATGGCAACATGCTGCTGAGTTTTTACGGCAGTGTGGGTACAGATTTTGTGGAAGCCCTGGTGGCGGCTTTCCCGGCGATCACCGGGATTGTGACGTTTCATCCGGAGCGGAAGGCTGCGAGACCTCACGCGCTATTTGGGCAACCTTTCATCACGGAAACAGTTCTTGGAAAGTCGTATCGTATTTCTGCCGGGGGCTTTTTCCAGGTCAATCGCAAAGCGACGGAATTATTGCTCAAAACACTGGAAGCGTGGATGCTTCTACAACCGAAATCGCTCCTGGATCTATATTCCGGGGTTGGATTATTTGCGTTGCATTTTCACGATCGGGCAAAGCGTATTGTCGCGATTGAAAGCGCGGATTCTGCTGTAGAGGATGCCCGGCAGAACGCAGCGTTGCATGGGGCTTCACATATTCAATGGCGTGCCGGGGACGCTGGTCGAACGCTGGCCGCTATTCAGGAAACCTTTGACACGGCCATTCTCGATCCGCCACGGGCCGGTTGTCGCCCGGATGTGCTGGATTGGCTGAATCAGCATGTCAAAAGCCAGATTTTATATGTCAGTTGCAACCCTGCCACGTTGGCGCGCGATTTAGCCAACTTGTGCGGGAAAGGCTGGAACATCCAGGCGGTGCAGCCCATTGATATGTTTCCGCAAACCTATCATGTGGAAACCGTGGTGCATTTAACCCGGGTTGATTAAGGGATTAAAAACTGAATTTGCACCGCGCAAAAGGTGCTTCCTGCGTGCATTTGATGTCACTTGAACAGTGTACGCTGATGACTGGATCTTTCCCCTGTTTTTCCTCCGCTTGGAGGAGATTTTTGTATCACCCTCAAGTTTTTGGTCTACGCCGCCGAACTGAATTTTGTCGGTAGGAATCCTCTCAACGACGGAGCTGCCTATCGGCTGGTTAGTAAGTCTGAAGTGAACGAGTCACACGAATCCATATCGTGATCCGTAGACGTTGCGGGGCGGGGTAACTGCTTCCGTGCGTTGGAGAGGCGCGACTTGGAGGAGAATAAAAGGAGTTATTTGAATGTCTTTAGTTGTTAATACAAACGTTGCTTCTCTCAACTCTCAACGCTATTTGAGTAAAAATACCAACGCTTTGAACAAGAGCATGGAAAAATTGTCTTCCGGTTATCGGATTAACCGCGCCGGAGACGATGCAGCCGGTTTGGCTTTGTCCGAAAGTTTGAGAACCCAAATCCGTGGTTCCAAAAAGGCATTGGATAACGCTCAAGACGCGATTAACCTGTTGAACCTGGCGGATGGTGTACTGCAGCAAATTCAAGATAACCTGCAGCGGATGCGGGAGCTGGCAGTCCAGGCGGCCAACGATACCTACAGCACCGAGCAAAGAACTGCGATGCAGACGGAGTTCAACCAGCTGATTGAAGATAACTACCGTATTATGCAGGCAACCAAATTCAACGGTGCGGTTGTATTCGGTGCGAACAAAACATTCCAGATTGGCGCCAACAACGTCGCCA
>DATNQC010000061.1:0-2853 GCA_036702885.1 Oculatellaceae cyanobacterium
AACCAGTGTCACTACGTCGTTCGCTTTAGGATTAATGCGGCTCAACACACTGTTAACTGGAATTGGAATCCAGGATAGCTTGGCAACATGGGCCAATTTTACGCCCATCACCTTATAAAGCTTGTCGCTGAAGAATTCAACCAGATTATCCGCTTCTTGCTTCTTGTCTGAAAGGCTGTTCAGCAGAATATTGCCCGGCGTAACGTTGGACTGGACCTGCTTTTCCTTGCCAGCTTCGGCGTTTTCCGCCAGTTGTCCAATGACGCGGGATTTGTTCCGGTTGACGGAAGCAGCCGGTTTGGGCACTTGCTGATGCCGGCTCGGTTGACGGACCGGCAGTTTATTCCGGCCAGGACGATTCCGCTCGGAATCACCCACATGCATCCAGCTGAACTCTTCCAGGGCATGGCCTGTTCCATTGCAGACGTTGCAACGGCGGGTGAAGATTTCGCTCAAAGATTGTCCCTGACGGTGCCGGGTCATTTCCACCAAGCCCAGGTCGGAAAGCTGACCGATTTGGGGTTTGGCTTTATCCGGCGCGAGTTCATTTTCAAAGGTTTGCAGCACTGTCAACTGGTGAGCGCGGGACTCCATATCGATAAAGTCCACGATGATCATCCCGCCGATATTGCGGAGACGAAGCTGTCGGGCAATTTCCTTGCAAGCCTCCAGGTTGGTCAATTTGATGGTTTCTGCCTGGGATTGGAGGCTGGTGAACTTACCGGAGTTGACGTCGATGACGGTCAGCGCTTCAGTTGGTTGAATGTACAGGTAACCACCACTGGGCAGCGGCACTTTGGTCTGGAGCGCCAGCTTGATTTCCTTGTCCACGCCGGTTCCAACCAGGATGGACTGGTTGCCCTGGTAGTGGGTGACCTTGATGCCCTTGTCCATGTTCCAGTTTTGCAGGAGCTGCTGGGCGCGTTGCTGTCCGAAGGCGCTGTCCACGATGATTTCAGTTACATCCTCGGTGACCGCTTCCCGGATGACGCGGTACAGTAAATCCTGATCCCGGTAGAGCAGGGTTGGCGGCGTTGCCGTATCCGCCATGGAGACGATGTTCTGCCAACGCTCCAGCAAGGTTTCAAAGTCTTCTGTAATATCAGACTCTTTCTGGTTGGCGGCCTCCGTCCGGATGATCACACCCACGCCCGGCGGCTTGATAAGGCTGACTATTGATTTCAACCGGGAGCGTTCGGCTTGCTCCACAATCTTGCGGCTGATGCTGATGCCCTTGGACTCAGGCATCATGACCAGAAAACGTCCGGGCAAGCTGATATTGGTGCTGACCCGCGGCCCTTTGTGGCCGGTCGGCTCTTTCATGATCTGCACCACAAGCTGTTGTTTCGGTTCCAGTCGATCTTTCAAATCCCCTTTGCCGGGAACGTCGCTGGAGTGCAGGAAGCCCATTTTGTCTCCGCCAACGTTGACGAAAGCCGCATCGATACTGGGCAAAATGTTTTCCACAGTGGCCAGATACACATCCCCCAACAGCATATCGCCGCGATGGATAATGAACTCAATGGCCCGATCGTCTTCCATCAGGGCGGCAATATTGTCGTATTCCGAAATAATGATTTTGCGTTTTGCCATAACCTGATTAGTCCTTTATTGATTGGTTTCAGCTTTCGGATGCTCCCGAAAGCCTCCCGGATGGTACGGCTTCGCATGTCGAAGCCGGCAGTTCCGGTTTCGTGTCAATATCTATGGCGATCCTGGTTAAGGACCACTTTAGCGATGGTTCTATTAAATCCAGCACCCAAGAGGGCTTAATAGACACAAAACGGCGAGCATCGCTCCACTGTTGGAGCCCGTCGGCCTGAAACCCATCGGGGCTTTTTGATTGGATATCAGCGTGTTCATCGCTTGTGCTGTCAAATCTTCTTGCGTTACCCTGGGGCGTCTTTTGGTCCGGTTCGCACAAACGCCGCAGCGTAAAGGCAACGGCATTCTCGCCGATAACTTCCAGATCCTCAAGGTAGGGTGCTAAATTTAAAACTTTTTTTGCTGGTTTTTGCTTGCGGGAATTAGGTTTTGGCTTGTCTTCAATTTCGATGGGCAAGCTATTTTGTGAACCTAAAAAAGCAACCCGCTCTGTCATCTTAACCTGAGGGGCTGGATCCGCGCAAGTCGTCTCCACGAAGTAACTGGCCATATAGCGCATGGCGCGTATGCTTTTATCGATACTGGGCGTCCCGATTGGGATTAATTGCTCCTCCAGGATCTGTCCATTCAAGGGAAGATAGGGATTGAGGCGTTCACGGATATTTTCAATCCGTTCGGTCAGCTCAATATCAACATACTCACCGGTGCTTTCCGTAAAAATCGGTAATGCAGGGCCAAACGAGATTTTTGGCTTTGGATTAAAGCCCTGAGAGTATGCGACTGGGATTTTACTGCGAGAAACCGCCCGGTGAATCAGTCGCAGCCAATCCAAGTGGGAGATAAACCGTAGGTCACCCAGCTTTTGGATTTTGACCCTCGCCTTGCACACCGGATCCTTCTTGTGCTGCGGCAGTTCCGATGGCTTACCTTCTGTCGTCAGGCTGTTTTGAATCCGTTTGACGTTTTTAAAGGTCGGCGTTTCTGTGAACTGAGGCCAGGTGCCGTAGGAAGCGCAAACGCCGCATACGCTACAGGCTTCAAAGCAGGGCGTTGTGCTGCTAGCTTCTGTGGCGCGGCGATATTCTTCCTGAAGCCAGCTTTTGGTCAAACCCATGTCAATGACATCCCACGGCAGCGGATCATCCAGATTGCAGCAACGATCCCGGGTGTATGCCTCGTAATGAATGCCTTTTTCTGCCAGGGCTTCAAACCAGCGCTCAAAGTTACGCATGTCATCCCAGGCGTCCA
>DATNQC010000064.1:0-2808 GCA_036702885.1 Oculatellaceae cyanobacterium
GCAGTATGGGGAGTGTCGTTGGAGAAAAAATTACCCGGCTGGTAGAACGTGCGCTGGATGAGCGCTTACCGGTCCTGATCTTCTCTTCCTCCGGCGGTGCGCGGATGCAGGAAGGGACGTTCTCGCTGATGCAGATGGTCAAAACCGGTTCAGCTTTGGCGAAACTGCATGAGGCCGGCTTGCTGTTTATTTCGGTTTTGACTGAGCCGACCTTTGGCGGTGTAACGGCGAGTTACGGCATGTTGGGCGATGTGATTATTGCAGAAGAAGGCGCCCGAATCGGATTTGCAGGCCGCCGTGTCATTGAGCAGACGATTCGGCAAAAGCTGCCCGCAGACTTCCAGACAGCAAACTATCTCTTACAGTACGGACAGGTGGATATGGTCTTGTCGCGCCATGAAATGGCAGAGAAGCTGGAAATGCTGATCCGCTTACACCGTCAATCCTCCGGCTTGCAGCCCAAGCCGCAGCAACTGGTCTCGGTATCCTGAGGACAACAGTATGGCTGATAATATTCAACCTTTGGAGTTTGAGAAACCGATTATGGCAATGGCTGACAAGATTGCGGAACTGGAAAAGCTGAGCCTGGAAAATGGTTTGGACTTTAGCGCAGAAATTGAAAAGCTGCGCATTCAGGCGGAAGAAATTAAGGATAAGCTTTACAAGAACCTGACGCCTTCGCAGAAACTCCAGATTGCCCGTCACCCGCAGCGGCCCAACTTGTTGGAACTCATCAAAATGTTGTCTCCCAACGTTTGGATTGAAATGCGGGGTGATCGCGCCGGTACGGATGATCGGGCCATGATTGGCGGAATTATTGAACTTTCCTGCGGTCCGGTGATGGTGATTGGCACTCAAAAAGGCCGTGGCATGAAGGAAAACCTGGTGCATAACTTCGGAATGGCCAACCCCGAAGGGTATCGCAAGGCATTGCGCCTGTTCCAGCATGCGGAAAAGTTCAAGATGCCGGTTTTAACCATTGTGGATACGCCAGGCGCGTATCCGGGGATTGCTGGCGAACAGCACGGGATTGGACAGGCCATTGCGTTTAATATCCGAGAAATGGCTCGTCTTCGCGTTCCCGTTATTTCTGTTGTGACGGGTGAAGGCGCTTCGGGCGGTGCGCTTGGAATTGGCGTTGCTAACCGTATTTACATGCTGGAGCATGCTTTGTACACGGTCATTTCCCCCGAAGGCTGCGCGTCCATTCTGTGGCGGAGTGCGGAATATGCCTCCCGTGCGGCGGAAGCGCTGAAAATTACGGCACAGGATCTGCTGCAATTCGGCATTGCCGATGGCATTATCGAAGAGCCTCAGGGCGGTGCGCATTACGATCCGGCACTGACTGCGCAGCGGATTCAGGCGGTGATTGAGCCTGCATTTGCAGAACTGAAAAACCTGTCTGGCGATGCATTGATGGAAGACCGTTATGCCCGGTTCCGTTCCATTGGTGCGTTTATTGAGGCCAAAGAAGCCGCGCTGACATAGCGATTTGCGCTCTGTTGCGTGCATGAGATGGTTTGCAGGCCCGGATGTTGTGTGCTCTAAGGCGCAAGCGTCTTTTGTGTGGGGAGCGCGTATTGCGTGCCTTTTAGAAAGGCAGAATTCCCCAAAAGGCATGTGGGGCATGAATTCAAGCCTAAAGCCACTTTTGGCGCAAAATGATCGTAGATTTTTAGGTGGGTTTTGGATATAAAGTTTTGTAAACAGTGTTGCGTTGATTGGATGCCAGCTAGCATCAGATTTCATTGATTTATTTCATATAGGTACCCAGACACCCAGAAAGACGCCCACCATCGGAAGTAGGTGGGGGATGATGAGGAAGTTGATTTTTTATGGCGATTACCTACGAAACTCTCAATACGCAATTCGAGGTTGAATCAATGCCAAACTATGCGGAAATTCGTGACCGCTTCGAGCAGGGCTTTGAAGAGTTCGTTTCCGCTAAAAAATTAGCCGCAGTGAAAGCAATCCTGCCTGAAGAGATTCCAAGTGAAACCCTGGTTTGCAATGAAGATTTCATTCAGGCGATTGCCAAGCGGGTGGATGACGAAGCAATTCTCGAAAAGCGTTACATCTTTATTTCAGTCAACCCGAAAGCGTTGATTTAAGTTCTATTGGGAAAAAACGTCCGCTACCGGTTACGGTGGCGGGCGTTTTTTGTGGGAACTGTGAGAGACTGTTCTGATGGGGTGGATTGTAAACTTTTGAAAATTTGAGATATCGTCTGTATCTCCCGCGCTTCAAGTTTTGGAATGCGCCGACGATATCCTGTTTGCCGGGGAAACACATTCGGCGAAGGGGAAACAAACGAGGCGGTGCTCAAAATGTCTGCAACCATTCCGCAATTGACGCTGTTTCCGCTCTATCCGGGCGGACCCAAGGTGCAGTATAAAAGCACCATTAACGCCAACTCCTCGTTCTATTTTCCTGCAACCCAATTTACACCGCAGTACGGAGTGAATATCCAGGGTAACCGCCCGGTGGGCAGTGCCAATTACTCGCTTGGGAGTGGGGGGACAATTCGGCGGGCGGATTCGACGCCATCTTTGTTTGATCAACCGATTGGTTTTGATGGGACTGTCTTGGGAGGGCTGAAGAAAACGGCTATTCCGGCTGTAGCGCCTGTCATACCCAATCTGTATGAGCAGGCAGCGAAGTTGCTTTCCGTGAGTGACTTGAAAATGTCGGAATTGATGGCCCAGCCCTCCTTTAAAATCTCAGCTTTGGGGCCGGGTACCGGCTTGGGGTTGGAAGTGAAAACCGATGGCATGGGAGGGGTGGATACTGTGTCGATTAGTCCAAGTT
>DATNQC010000228.1:0-7802 GCA_036702885.1 Oculatellaceae cyanobacterium
CCCAACCGGTCCATGTAGTGCTGCATGTAGTATTTTTCACCGCCCACGCAGTCAAACAGTTCGCGGCGCATGTATTCCTGATAGCTCTCATATTTCACCGGCCCCTGATATCCCGCGGGCGGCACATACTCATCCAGGTGAAACAGACGACTTCTTGCCCAAAGAGAATATGGGGTTCTTCGGAGCGCCTGATACATCCGCAAAGGCGTATTGCCCGTTGGAAACACAATGGAAGCATCCGGCTTTTGAAGCAACGTTTTTTCAACCAGCTCAGCCGCAGCCCGACCTACTGCCTCGTTGTCCTCGCACTGGACAAACCGAACACCGCCAATCTGCCTTTCACCTTTGCCGAAACGAGCCTGCGCCACGGGACTCCCATACCTAAAGGGTAAACAATAGCCTGTAACAGCATCATACATGAAATTCCCCCTTATCAAACGGCTCCAGATAAAAACGTTTGATTGTCGCTCTGGAGACGCCGCACCTTTATGGTTAAATGAAACATGCATCTCATAAAAGCTTGGGGGCATCAATGGAATACGAGCATACCATTCCCACTGAACTAGTCCGGAAAGGAGAATATGCCCGTCAAGGCGAATTCCATCGAAACCTGGATCCCAACTGGAGTTACTACCCCATCTACATCAACAAGGTGGAGATGATTGATGCTTTATTGAAGCGCTATCAATGCCAGAACGGTGCAATTCTGGATGCGGGCTGCGGAGAAGGTGTTTTAGTGGAAAAATACGCCCGACAGGGCTGGAATATCATTGGGGTGGATAAGAATTACGCCTCGGAATTTGTGAAGGAGGACAGCATTACCAAGCTTCCCTTTGAAGACAACTCCTTTGATACCGTAATGGCGCTGGATGTTTTGGAGCACTTGCACTATAACGAGCAACCACTGGCGATTCGGGAGCTGAAGCGGGTGCTCAAGCCCGGCGGACTGGTCATTTTCTCTTGCCCCAATCTGGCCCATTTTACCGCCCGACTCAAGCTGATGTTCCGTGGCAAGCTGCTCCGCACGGCCAATATCGCCCATCATCCCGGCGATCGCCCTATGTTGGAGTATCAGGCGCTTTTTGAGGAAGCAGGATTTTCCATTGTGGAAAGGCAAGGCTGTTTTCCCACTATCCCGCCCATTTACCGATGGGTCATGCGTCACCCTTCACGCTGTGTGGGCCTGCTCCGGATGCTGAGACGCTTCCCCATTCCGGTCAACTGGCATTTTCAGGTCCTTTTCGTCTGTAAACAGAAGGGTTAACACTTTGATTTTTCGAGAAACCAAGTTAGGCGGCGCTTTTATTATTGAGCTGGAACCCTTCGAGGATGAGCGGGGCTTTTTCGCCGAAGCCTGGCAGGATGACCTAGCCCGTCAACACGGAATTGACGCCCATTTCAAACGCATCAACATTTCCAGAAACAAAAAAGCCGGCACACTCCGGGGGCTTCATGCACAAGGAGCGCCTCATGAGGAAGCCAAGCTCGTTCGCTGCATCCAGGGCGCCTGCTATGATGTGATTGTGGACATGCGGCCCAACTCCCCTACATATCGGCAATGGGTTGGGGTAGAGCTCAGCGCCGAGCGCATGAACGCCATTTTCGTCCCCCGCGGCTTTTTGCATGGTTTCCAGACGCTCGTGGATGATACCGTCGTGTTTTACCAAACCGACGGCAATTATGTGCCGACTGCTGAAATCGGCGCCCGTTACGACGATCCGGCTTTAGGCATTCAATGGCCTCCAGCGGCGGAGCGAATCCAATCCCCCAAGGATCAGTCCTGGCCTCTACTGGATATGACCGCCATCTGCCCACATTAAAGACGCTGCATCCGGTACTAGTTCCATGCTCAGCCGTATGGTATATGGAATGTAGGATTTCCCATCTTTTTTGTCTGTGAAGGAGAACCCATGTTGAAGCGTGGTAAAGCACTGCTCGCAGTTGCCGGGCTGGTTGCCGCCGTTGTACCATCCATCGCCTTTTCAGAAGAGGCGCCTTTTGCAACATACAATATTCGTTTAGAAAGCACGTCCGTGCAAACCAAAGCGGAGCCGGTTGTTTCCAGCCCCATCACCAAAGGGGTTGTGGCATTTCGCATTGAAAACAATACCGGCAAGGCTGTTTACTTCGTCAATGGCAATCAAAAACAATACATTCCGGTCGTATCCAACAGCACGGTGATTGCCCCCTACAGCCAGGAAGCCTACCGCGTGGTTGATAACCAGGGTCAGCTTGTAGCCGAATGGACGCTGGATGCAGCAGCATCCCAGCAAAGCGTTGCTGCTTCCGCCTCCCAAGCTCAGTTTGAGCGCTGGGGTGAGCAAATCCAGCAAGTACTGGAAGCCTCCCGCAACCGGACCGTCAGCTTTGAGCAAGAATCCAAGCCAGCAGCAGCCGTCATGTACACCAAAACAGCCAAACCTGCTGTTTCCCGGAACACCGTCATCCGGGGCTACTGGTAACACTCTATTTTCCATACACCAACGCCCGACCTGAACAGTCGGGCGTTTTGGCATTCAGGACTTATCCAAACGGTTATCGCTTTCAGGCGTCAAATTTAAAAGGCTTCGCAGGAATGACTTTTATGAATCTTGATTGCGAACCCATTCATTCCCTTCCTTGTGGTATTCCTTTTTCACCGCTGACCAGGCAACCTTGTGCGCCGTTTTTCTTCGCGGGATGCATGTCCTCGGCGCTTGCTCGGTTTATCGTACTGGTCATACGCGCTATTGAACACCTCTTTATAAATTTCCTGGGCATGTGACGGCAAATTGCCTTTGACGCCTTTGGGTAGCTCTGTTTTGTTTCTGTACGGCATGGCAAACACTCCTGATTGCTGGAAATCTGATCATTTTGCTATCCGGTTCACTTTCAACATTTCTTCAAGCAAAACCATCAATACAGATAGAGATTTGTGAAGTGACGATAGTTGTATCAAAGATATCCCCTTCTCCACGAACAGGAGAGAAACGCCGCCGGAGACAGACAAAAAAAAGGGCCCGAAGGCCCGTATTTCGCTTTTTTACTTGGCTTTTTACGAGGGGTCTACGCCAAGACTCTGAAACGGCTACCCAGCATTGCAGATCTTCCTGGACCGTTTCCGAAACTTGGAGTAGAGGTTACTGGCGTTCTATTATAGAGTTGAGGAGGTTCCACATAGAACGTACGCAACTGGCTCAACAATCCTTTGCTGTTCTCTTTATTGCCACTAAATTTGATGGCGTTCATTGCGATAGAAGTAATCATCGTCACAACCTGTTCTACAAAGTGTTCTTGCTAACTTGGCTGGGCTGATGGACAGCTCGCGGTCCGTGTATTTCGTACACTTTGTATCAGTGTATTATCAACACTATCCAACGAAGATCAACCGTTTTCGGCATATTGTTAACAATTGTAAAGGGGACAACAATGTCACAAAAGCGCATTATACGGCCATTTCAGGAAAGCCAGCTTTAAAATCCCAAGATTTTCGTTGACATGGACCGCTAACAGAACAACTCATCCATAGAAGACCGTCGCCCATGTGGTTCCCAGAGTGCAGGGATAGATCCAGCCCTGTAACTCAAGGAAAGGGCAGATCTGATTTCCCGTTTATGCCTGGGCGGCAATAAGCATCCTGGTTCAAAATCCGGGATTGACTGAGCATGCAAGGCTCATGAATGGCTAATCTTTCTTATTTTTCTTTATGAGAATCCTCACTATCACAGGAAAGCGCATCTATTTTTCCTGAGGATACTCATAAAGCGGATGATTGTTTTTTATTCACAATCCCATAAAGTCAGGCCCCGAACCTTGCTCCGCTGGCCGGACTTTTAGATTCACTTCGGGGCAGACAATCTCACAGGTGCGGCACTGAATACAGTTCTCCAGCGACATGCCATGCTTATGCAGACCATCGACGTCATCAATGCGGTGCACCTCTGCCGTGCAGTCGGAAACGCAGGGTGTGGTCTTCTGCAACGCTTCATACGTGCTGATGCATTTGACGCAGACATCCGCATTGAATTCATCAATATGCAGATTCCCTTCATGATATTGGGGATCTGCATAAAACACCGCATCCGGCCGTGACAGAATTGTCGCGTCATTGTAGGCGGAAGGCTCATTCAAAACAGGCTGATAATTCGGGATAATATGCTGGTAATCCGGCTTGTAGGTGAGCGGACCGATATCTATTGCACCTTCAATCATTTTTTTCAGTCGCAGGGCATCCCCCATTGCTCGCAGAGGATTATATTTAAACCCCACATTCAGCAGGCCTAAATACGGGTTTCCCGCATCAAGCCCAGAAGTCACCTCCGGCAGATAATCGTTCAGCAATCGGGGGTTCTCGGCCCAGGCTTCGCGGAAGTAACGTCCCGCACGAAGCTCCTGACCAACAAAGCCCTCCATCACGCGATTTTGATAGGGTGCCAGCGCAGCTTCCGTAAAATCTCCACCATTCTTCAAAATATCGTGGATGACTTCCGCAGCGATATAACCAGTTTCCATGGCCTTATCCACCCCGGAAAGACAGCTGACATCCAGCACACCCAGGGCATCTCCCAGGAAAAGCGCTCCATCTATCGCAAATTTATCCGGCAAGCTGTAATACCCGCCTTCCGGCAGCAGAGCCGCGCCGTATTTCTGAATTGCGCCCCCCTGAATCATGGCCTGTATCCACGGATGCTTCTTGTAGTCCTGAAGCCGTTGTTGGGGGTTCAGGTTGGGGTTGGGTGAATCCAATGAAAGAATCAGACCAATCGCCAGCTTGTGATCTTTCATGCCGTAGACAAAGCCACCGCCAAACGTGCCATCCGTCAGCGGATAGCCCATCGTGTGCCAGACCTGACCGGAAAAATCCCGATCTGCAGGCAGCGACCAAACCTCTTTAAGGCCCACCGACCATTTTTGCGGATTACGACGAAGCCCAAACTTTGCAATGACATCGCGAGAGACAAAGCCCTTATCCCCAAAGCAAACCACCCGGCCGTAAATATTTTCTTCATCCGGATTGCCACTTGCTTTTTCCACCACCTGCACGCCAATGACACGATCCTGTTCATATACCGCCTCATGCGCCGCAAAGCCGGGAAACAGATCGCCGTGGACATTTTCCACTGCATCAATTTTGGCTTGCAGTCTATCCGCCAGCCATTTCACCACATGGCTCAGCGTCAGCACCCAATAGTCTTCCTTGCGAACGCCTGCAGGCATTAAGGGCTTAGGAACATGCCACACATTTTGTAAGCCCAGTACGGAAAAGAAACTCTCCCGACATACAGCTTCCAATGGAAAGTCCGTTTGCTCCGGTGTCGCTAATTCCGGAAAGACTTTTTTGAGCACCCTCGGATTGGAAACCGCCCCGCTGACGATATGCGCACCAAAATCCTTGCCCTTTTCCAAAACGCAAAACGTGAGCGAGGTTCCGCTTTCAACCGCCAAATCCACCAGCCGGTGCGCCAGAATCAGGTTGGAGGGACTCCCGCCAACCAGCAAAACATCATACTCAACACGATCAGACATGCACTTCCCCCTGTGCCATTGTATCGAATACTTGCCAAAGCCAAGCGATTAATAAACTTCCACGTGCCAGCGTTTTTCCGCTTTCAACGTTTCAAAAAAGGCATCCCAGTCCAGACCCTGGCGGCTGGCTTCGGCTTTCATCGCATCAATAATGCCAGTCTCCATGCCGCGCAATCCGCAGATATAGAAGTAGGTTTCAGGACGCTTCAATAACGAAAAGATTACCTCGCCATGCTCTGCAATACGGTGCTGCACGTACATTCTGCCGCCTTGCGCATTTTTTTCCTCACGACTGAAGGCGGTGACAATATGGCAGCCTTCCCGCTGAGCATAGTCAGCCAACTCGTCCTCATAGAGGTAATCTTTCTGCGTTTGCGCACCAAAAAACAGCCAGCTTTGACCCGTTTCATGTGCCCTCTGATGGTAGCGATTGCTCAAGAATGCCCTGAACGGCGCAATCCCAGTACCCGTTCCCACCATAATCAGGTTCGCGTTTGGAATACTGGGCATTAAAAAGCTTTTCCCGACCGGGCCGGTCAGCTTGGAGGTATCCCCCACCTTAAGATCACAGAGATAGCTGGAGCATACCCCGGTATAAACTTTCCCGGTGGCCTCATCCACCGTTACAGCGCGTTTGACGCAAATCGTCACCGTCTCGCCTTTGCCGTCATCCCCAATGGCGGGTGATGCGATGGAGTATAACCTTAGTTTGTGGGGACGACCATTTTCATCCTCACCGGGGGGCAAAATACCGATGCTTTGGCCTTCCACGTAGCGCAGACCGCTGCCGGAAATATCATAGACAATATGGCACACTTCATTCGGCGAATCCGGCGCCGTCAGCCGGCGGTGTTCCACCACTTTGGCCTCTAACGGCGCATTCGGCTTGTAGATATTGGACGGAACTTCCACTTGGGTCGCCGATGGTGTACTCATTGGAATGTCTGAAACCTCATTTCAACTGTTCGGAGGACCGTCCGCACAAAACGAAGTTGTGATTGGCACTCCCCGCATGCGGAACCCGCTGGACGTAGCCGGCGTTAAATACTGCCTGGGTATACTCTAGCATAAAACCGGGAAATCTGGTGCTGAATCCGCCAAATGGGCGAGCGCTAAAACATGACAACCGCTTACAATGAATGTCAATGAAGACTTGTCCCCATCGTCACACGTTCAGCTTCGGCTTGCCCCCTCAGCCGCAGGCCCGCTTGTCGCGTGTTCAGCCTTGGCCTACGCCGGGGCGCATTCGTCTTGCTATCTCATTATTATTACTATGCCTGGCCTGTAGCGGTTGCTTACCTTACAAGCCAGCCGGGCAATCCATTGCAGAACCACCTTTAATTCCCACACCGTTAGGAGGAGTGGACACCGAAACGCCACCGCCACCCGCAGAACTGCTGTATTACGCCGATATGAACGAATGGGAGGATCGGCATTATCCCGCCGGTTTACGGGCTGCCATCATGCACGCGATTCAACTGGGCGTTTTGAAGCCTTCCGGTACGCAGGAGCGTTTTGAGGCCAAACGAACCCTGAGCTACAACGAATTCCGACAGTGGGCTTTGGCTTACCAAAATGCCCTGTATGGGTATCAGGCGCTCCCCAGCGCTGAAGCACTCGTCGAGGTCGGCATTGGAAAAGCCAGCACCGATGGACTTGCGGGCCCCATGAGTCCGGAAAAACTCTTGATTCTACCGGACATATTGGAGGTCAGCGGTCATCGCGTGGCCCCCAACCAGCCCTTAAGTCGAGAAGCCTTATGTCATCTGTACTTTATGCTGAGCAAACAGACCGACCAGTTGGCCCTCAGCCCGGCGGAAATCGAAAAACTACAGCCTTCCACTGAAGAAGGCAGCCAGGATGAGGCGTTTTTCCAATTCAAAGACTATGCAGCCATTGGCGATTGGGCCAAGCCCGCCGTAGGCCTGATGTATAAAAACGGTCAACTGCAACGCCTGTTCCGCAAAAACATCAACCAATTGACGCTGGAAGAAGGCTTCGGCCCGCAAGAACCCGTCACCCGGGCAGAAGCCATTGTCCTGCTTCATTGGATATACGGACATCTACGGCCCAACGCGCCAAACCTGGAAACACAACCCACTCTATCCTCACCACCATCTCAAAAAGGACCTCATTCCAAACTACATCTGCCGGATGAAACGGGTCATCCCAAGACTCTTCCGCCCCCCATCGGACACTTGAAAACCCTGACGGAAAGCGCCCCCAACTTCAAGCGCACCACCTTCCAAATCAGCGGGCCAGATTGATTTGTTGTAGCAATCAACACAAATCTAAGG
>DATNQC010000066.1:0-9076 GCA_036702885.1 Oculatellaceae cyanobacterium
CACCAGTCTTGATTCAGAAGTGTGCCATTGGTCTGAATGTGGTGGGATAGCTGAAAACACGGCGTAGCATGCCGTGCTTTCAGCTGGTCTATCAGTTTCCATGCCTGTTTGTAATAATCAATAGGCATTGTCAACGGCTCACCGGCATGCCAGACAATTTCCAATTTTTTACCTAGATAAGCACTCTGGAATAGCTTCGTAAAAACTTTTTCCAGAACATCTAGGGGTACAAACTGGTTTTGTTTCCGGCTTTCTTCTGTTAAGTCACAATAAGAACAGTTTAAGTTACAGAGGGACGTCCCCTGTAAGATCACCATTTCTACCGGTTGAATAGAGTCGTTGTACATTGTTTTATTGTCTTCTTGTCCACTGATTTCCCCATAATGTACTTTTCTCAAAAACATCTTTCTGGGGCTCAGTCCTCATAGCCGGATGTCCCTCAGCGCGCAGCCCTTGCTTTGCCTGAGCAAGCTGCGCCTTCAAATCTACCGGCTTCGCTGTAGATAATGCCCGACGCCCAAGTAAACCCGCAGAATTACCAAATGAAAGATTCATTGTTTTTCTTACTCCTGCAACTACCTCTTTAATACACGTGAAAACCCACCACGCTTTGCGTTAAATAGGATTTCAATACTGGAGGGATCTTGTTATACCACCCACTCTTAAACATCAAAAGATTATACATGTCAAGAAATTAATTGAATTCAGTATACTCAAAAACTTCTATTACAAACGCTTTCCATTAATAATATTATCAGCACTGAACTTTGAATAAAAATAACACTTGCATTCTAGGCAGGATCCGTTTAAACATCAATCTATCCAGTCCACACCAACTCACTGCCAATTAAAATCCCACTCAACTATAGTCGGGCATTCAATTGGAGCAAGTTCAGCACTTATGATAAAATAGCGCTCAATCCATTGACTTCAGGGTAGGTGACTGTCGTTCTTTGCAAATTGCGGTATCTGTCTGGGTATTGAGAGATTACATACGCCGCCATTGGCAAGCTTGGCAGGGTTGTTGACTAGAGGAGAAGAGGATGCAAACGGAGCGGGCTATTGCCATTAATACCGGCTTTACTGAAACGGATCGCAAACACATTGCCAACGCACTTGAGCGCGTTTTAGCTGACACGTATATGCTTTACCTCAAAACGCAATATTTCCACTGGAATGTGGTGGGGCCTATGTTTCAACCGCTTCACCAGTTTTTTGAAGAACAGTATCAGGAATTGCAGGATGCGGTGGATGAAATCGCAGAACGTATTCGTGCCTTGGGTTATCCTGCACCGGGAACTTTTCGGGAATTTTCCCGACTCACCTCCATTAAGGAAGAAACCGCTTTGCCAGATGCAATGGGGATGATTCGCATCCTCTTGGAAGGGCATGAAACCGCCATCCGCACCATTCGGGAACTGATTCCCTTATGTAACAAGGCGGATGATGACGCTACGGATGATTTGGTCAGTCAAAGGCTGGCGGCTCATGAGAAAGCAGCATGGATGTTAAGAAGCTTTTTACAATAAAGTGTTGCGCGCGCCCCGCTTGGGGTGCGCGTTACTAAGGCCGTACTATGCGGCCATGACGTACCTAAGCCAAAAGAAAACAGGAGAAAACAATCGGTTCTATGAAACTTAAACGTTCCAAAGTCGTCGCTCTCGCCTTGCTCGGGCAACTGGCCTTTACATCGCTTGCTGCAAATGCCGCTTATTTTTCGGATACCCAGTCTCACTGGGCGCAAGGGGCCATTCAGGCATTGTCTGATCAGAACATCATCACCGGATATCCGGATGGAACCTTTCGTCCGGAAGGCCCCATCACCCGCGCCGAGCTTTCCGTTGTAATGGTCAAGGCGCTGGGATTAAGCCTGAATGCAAACGGCTCACAAAACTTCCAAGATGTTCCCACCACTCACTGGGCCTATCCTGCCATTGAAACCGTCCGTTCCACCGGCTTGGTTTCCGGGTATCCCAACGGTCTTTTCATGCCCAGCAAAGGGTTGAACCGCACCGAAGCACTGGTTGTTCTGGCCAATGCGGCCCGCATTCCCATGCCAAACGATGCAACGGTGGAACAAATTCTGTCGAACTACCGCGACGCAAGCAGCGTTCCGAATTGGGCACGAACCGGTATCGCCGCCTTAATTCAGGCAGGCCTGTACACCAACGATCCGGCAGAAGGCAATGCCCTTAATCCCTTACAACCGGCAACCCGTGGATATGTCGCGGCATTGGTGCAAAATCTGCGTCAACGCTCCAATCTGGCAACGCCCGATCCCAACATGCTTCAGGCAAGGATCGCCACAGTACCGGCCAACACCCGGTTTACCGGCACGCTCTCCGGCACTGCCATCAGCTCTGAACTGAATAAAGTCGGTGACGAAGTGGTGCTGAACGTGGATCAAGCATTAGTCAGCACCGACAACCGGGTGGTGATCCCCGCCGGCAGCAAGATCGTAGGCAGGATCACCGCTGTGGAAGCAGCCGGAAGGACAGGCAAGAACGCGGTACTGGACATCAAGTTCAATGAAATCATAACGCCGGATAACCAACGCTATACGATTCAAGGTTCCATCGCCACAGAGGATGGTCGTCTGCATGGCGGCACCACGAAAGGCCGCATCCTGAAAGCACTCGGAACAACCGCCGTGGGTGCCGGTCTGGGTGCTGCTCTTGGAACAGCCTTAGGACCGATGTCTGGCGGTAAAGCCGGAAAAGGAGCCGTATACGGCACTGCCGTGGGCGCTGGCGTCGGTGCTGCCGGGGCAGCATTGATGAAAGGAAATGAGGTCGTCATTAGCTCCGGAGATAGTCTGGAAATCAAGCTGGATCAACCGGTGACCATCCCGGTGAACCTGCAATAACAAGCTGTCGAGTCGGCCGTAAGGTCGGCCCGACTTTTTCCCGTTAGAGTCAGTTCGTTTTTGTCCAATTTGAGAGTGAAACAAAGGAGAGACAATGAAAAAACAAATAACTTTCGCCATTGCGCCCGCATTGGTGGCTTTGAGCATTGGCCTGGCATGCGCGGAACAAAAGCCGCCGGTCACGCCCCAAAAGACCATGCCTCAAAAAGCAGTCCAAACACAGTCTATGGAATCCCACAAGCAGCTCAAGAACCCCATGCTGCTGAGCATGCCAAGCAAGGCGCATCCCTTGATGGTGGAAGGGCAAATGGCCTTAATTGAGCGCAAATACCCGGCAGCCATTCAGGCATTCCAGAAACTCTTGAGCATGGAGCCAAATAATGTTCAGGCATTGAATGGCCTTTGCATCGCTTACCTGAATCACGGCAATTACGAAGAAGCATTGAAAGTGATCAACAAAGCCATTGCGCTGGATCCGGTCAATACCCGCCTGCTTTACACCAAGGCGCAGGTACTGGACGTGCAAAACAAACCGGTTGAAGCAGTCGAAACCTATCTCACATTTGCCTGTATGGCCCCCAACGATGGTGCAGCATTGGCAGCCCAAGGCCGTGCGGCAGAACTGTATGAAAAAGTGGAGCCGCAACTCAACCCGGCTTCTGCCAAATATATCCAGGGGCTGCGTATGCTGAGCCTGCATCAACCGGAACAGGCCATTCCGCTTTTTGAGCAATGCAAAAGCCTGGATCCGAACAATCACCAGGTGGCCGTCATGCAAGGATGCGCCTATCTAGAAGCTGGCCAGCCTGAAAAGGCCATCGACTGCTTCCAGAATGTGTTGAAAACGCAAGGCAACAGCCCGCTGGCTTATTATCATTTAAGCTCCGGGTATGAAATGCGCGGTGAGCGGAAAAATGCCCAAGATGCCTTCCGCAAATTCATGCAGGTTGCACCGCAGTCTGAAACGGCAACCCGCATGAATCGCATGCTGGAAATCAGCAGCCAGTAAGCAAAAACCAAACAAAAACGCTCCGTCCTAAAGGCGGGGCGTTTTTTTATATGACTTGCCTACGGCTCCAATAAATCAGGGCGAAGTTCCCGGGTTTTCCGTAATGACGCTTCATGCCGCCACTTGGCAATGGCCGCATGATTCCCACTGAGCAGAACATCCGGCACCTTCAAGCCTTTATATTCAGCCGGGCGGGTATAGTGTGGATAGTCCAGCAGCCCACTATAAAAGGAATCCGCCTCGACTGAGGAAAATTTCTGCACCGCTCCCGGCAGCAACCGGGTGACGGCATCCAAAATACACAGCGCGGGAAGCTCTCCCCCGGTTAATACAAAATCCCCGATCGACACCTCTTCGATTTCCGGAATCAGGGTTTTGATCCGCTCGTCAAAACCTTCATAGTGTCCGCACAGAATAACAATCTGGGCGCATTGGGATAATTCCACGGCATAGGCGTGATCAAACCGTCGCCCTGCCGGAGAAGTCATCAGCACACGGCTGGGTTGCGTCAAGGGACGCAGGCTTTCCATCGCGCTATCCACCGGCTGACAGGACAAAACCATCCCGCTACCACCGCCAAAAGGGGAATCATCCACCTTGCGGTGCGGATCGGTCGAAAAGTCCCGGAAGTTCACCACATCCACGGAAATGACACCGTTCTTTCTAGCCCGGCCAATAATACTGGCAGAAGCATAGGCTTCAATCACGTCCGGGAAAAGGGTGAGGATGGAGAAACGCATCTGTAGAACCACTCAGTCCGCTAATTTCCTAAATTATAGCTGCGGGCATCCAGCCCCGCCCATGAAAAAGGGTTATCGACTAGCTTTGTCTACTGTTCCAGACGGTCAGCCGTCACGGGCTTACTGGCAATTGAAAGAAAATCGCTCAGCAAATCAATGGTGACGGTTTTGTTTTCAAGATCCACGACTGGGAAGAAATGCCGATTAAATGGAATGACAACGGTTTCAGAGGATTCTTCCAATGTAATTTCCAAAAATTCGGTCCCCGTTGAGGACAGCACATCCTTCACCGTGCCTCGGATTCGGCCTGTCTCCGCATCCAGAACGGAAAGCCCAATCAGATCGTCCACCCAGTACTCATCTTCGCCCGGGGGCGACAAATCGCTGAGCGATGCATACAGGGTGCTTCCAATCCAGGTTTCAGCTTCTGTCCGGTTTTCCAGCCCCTGAACGTGGAGAATCACCAGATTGCCATGGTGTCTGGCGCTTTGGACCGTCGCAGAGAGTTCCCGCCCGCTTTTTTCATCACGGAGGGAAAGAGTGGCTCCAGCAACGGCCCACTCCGCTTCCCGGGAAGTCGGGCGGACTTTGACATCGCCTCGAACGCCATGGCACCCGACGATTTTACCAACCCGTACCTTTTCCTGAACCATGAGGAACCCTTAAAGCTAGGGGATGCTGATGCTTTTAACGATCCCGTCCTCGACAATCATTTCGGCATTCATCAGTTTTTCGTAAATGTTGTCGCCAACTTTCACGTCAACCGTGTTTTCCAGCACACCGGTCACAATAAAACTGCCATTCGGAATCTTATCCAGATTGCCAAGTTCAGAGGAAACCTGCATTTTCAGGGAGGCAAGCTGGGTACGTTTTTGTTGAGCCTCCTGATTCAGGGCTTCCAGTTGTTTTTGCACATTGGTGCCTTGCTGGGCCACTTTTTCCAGTTGTTGCAGAGAATGCTGGTACTGAGCTTCCAGTTGCTGCAATTGAGTATCAATCAGCTTCAACTCGTTAGAAAGCTCGCCTTTCGCACGCTCCCGGAACGCATCAGTGACGAGGGTTTTCACGGTAACCTGACGTTTCAGTTGAACGGATTCAATCGCTTGTCCGGACATTGGTATGGTTCTTTCCTCAAGTGCTTGCATGGGGCACCCCTATTAACAAACGGTCCTGCCATTGTATCAAAACCGTGCGGAATCGGAGGCGTTCGTTACAAGCGGTTAAGCGGTCAACTTCACCCGGATCGCTCAATGCATCAGAAAAGGGAAAAGCCAAACATCCGACGAACCCTCTAAAATCAGGAATTGCGGCACCTTTTCCGGTTTGGCTTGATGACAATCCCCCACTGTGCAACAATAGCTACGACATTTCCCAAGGTGAACCCATGACGCTTATTACCGTTCTACAGTCCAAAATCCACCGGGTTACCGTAACAGACGCCCAGTTACATTATGAAGGTAGCCTGACCATTGACAGCCACCTGATGAAGTTGGCGAACCTGGTGGAATACCAACAAATCGACGTTTACAACATTACCAATGGTGAACGGTTCACGACATACGCCATCAAAGGGGAGCCCCATTCCGGGATCATCCAGGTCAATGGCGCCGCAGCCCATAAGGCGCGTCGGGACGATTTACTCATTATTGCGATATATGCTCAAATTCCAGCGGAAGATGGTCCAAACTGGAAGCCCCAGTTGGTTTTTGTCGATCAAAATAACCGTCCGACCAATCTGAAGCCTGAAAAGTTACCAGTGTAAAGGTTTCTTTCAAGACTTCAGACACAACAAGATGGAATAATCACTTTGTTCTGCTAAATTAAAGGGTATTTAACCCTATAGCTTTAAAGTGTCTGGTTCCGGTCCATCCAGGAAAGCATCCAAATGCTTCAGCCGCCTTTGAAGAACGAACAAAGCCTCCTGCTCATCCTCTGGCAACATGAAGGGTTGGAGCATAAGCAAAGTCAAACCACTGGAATGGATACGTATCTAGAAAACCCATTCCAGCATGGCAATTGCCAACCGATCTTCATCGAGATCTCAGGGTTACCCGGAGGAAGGTGGTGATTACGCTAGTCCTGCTGCAACTTAGAGGAACGAACGGCGTAGAACAGCGTATTGCCAGCTTCGCCGATTTTCTGCAAGAAGGTTGCAAGCGGTTTCTCCCCCTTACCGTAAGAGGTAATACGACCAGTCGCCTCAGCAGTCACACCAACCACCGGCAATCTCTCGCCAATCGTCTTGCCATCTTTACCCAGCAAGAAGATAGACCAGTCACCCACAATGGCTGCAGCACCCTGCATAAAACCGCTATAAGCCTTGATCATCTGGTAAATCGGGCTATGCTCGTTTTGCATAAAAGACAGCATCAACTTGGGAATCGTACCTATCTGTAATAAGGCAAAGTTCAGACTGGCCTTTCCAGCACTACCCTCACCACTGGTAATCTCGTTCGCCTGCCCTTTAGCCATGTTGCCAAAATCACGCTTCAACCGTTTGGAAGCAACCACAATATCTTCCGCCGTGAATTTGGCCATACCGGCAGTTTCCTGCGCCAAAGTCTTCGCACGCTCTCCCAACCCTAATCCACTAGACGGCTTGAAAACGGACTTCAAACGTTCCATGTCATAAACCCGCAGGTTCGGATCGCCCTTGGCGCGTTTTTTATCGTTATCCAAATCATTGGCCAGCCCCAGCGAGAAGAAACCGCTAACCATAAACAGTAGGTTTTGGATGAATGGTGTTTGCGCTAAAGCAAAGGGGAAGGTGAGCAATTCAAACATGTGCTCAAAAATCATGGAGGGCTGTTGGGACGAAAGCCCATAGCCAATCCCGTTCATCGCCTTGGGGAATACGGCGCAGGTGAGCAGGATCTTGCTCCACTTATACATTTTTTTCACTTCTTCCTGCGTCAGATCGCGTCTCAACACAAGCCGTACCAGTTTTTGCGCCCTACGACGGTTCCGTTCGCGCAAATCCCCGAAAACCCGTGTTTTCGGGAAATGTTCCACGTAAGTCGCTTCGGTCGCATTCCGCAGCACATTGCGGAACCAGCGCATCGGGTGTTGAACGCCATACAGAAAACGCTCTCGAACAGTCCCCAGCCCGGATTTTGCAGCATGCTCCGCTTGTAGCAGCGCGGCGCCTCGCCCACCCAGCAGCGTAGAGAGCAGGAATAGAGGAGCCATCGTCAAGGCAATGGTGGAATGGATCATGCTAAAGATAAAGCCCTTGTTAAAACCTTTATCCTCTTTTTTGGGCGTTTGTGAATAAATTTCTTCCTGCAACTGCAATTGTGTCATTCCGGCGGCCATGGTCCCCACTGCTGCAGTCGCAACAGCAGCCTGCTGCCGTTGTTGCAAATCTTTCAACATAAAGCTGTTGAACGTCCGGGGCTCTACCACAGAGGCGGCATTTGCAACATATGACGGAGCAGGCAAACCCACAGAAGGACTTCCATTTTGCCCGAATGACACTTTATCCTGGGACTCTTTCAAGCTCAGCTTCGGCCTCTGAGGCGTCACCAGTCCTTCTGGCCGTCTTGCTATCGATTGTTCGGATAAAGCGTTAATCAAAATCCCCGTCCTTCCGAACCAGAAACTTTCCAAACCGGCGCCGACCCCGGACCGAACGTGGCGGAAAGTTTATTGGATCTGACATGATGTTTCAACACGAAACCTTTTTATTCGTTGCTAGGTAAAAGTGGAGACAAACCAACGTCCTTTTTGCAAAGACGCCTTTCGCTCCAACGTATGTAGAGAAGTATTGCCGCGACATAGGAGTGACAAACATTCCCAAGCCGCTAACCCCTTTTTAAGCAAGCCATTGAGGCTTGCATGCTGTTGTAGCGCAAATGTTATGCCGGATCAACCCGTGTCTCATTGACACTTAGCCCCATCAATAACCCTCCCTTGCGAGGTGCGATTGTTTGTAGCAAGATGAATGCTACGGATGGAAGCAACTGAAGGGAAAGCACATGGCATCGGCTCTCAGCAATCCAGGACTGGTTGAAGATTACATTACAAGACCTTCCAATCCGTTGAGCCGCTACTATCACAAAATCCTGGAAGGCGAGCGCATTTCCAGGGAAGAGGCAATCGACATCTATCACAGCGATGACTTGCTCTCCATCGGTATTCTGGCAGATACCGCACGCGTGAGCCGGACACCCTACGAACTCCGCAATTATGTGTACTGGGTCCACAATTTCCATATCAATCCCACAAACATTTGCGAGGCCAACTGCCGGTTCTGCTCGTTCAAAAAAGGGCCAAAGTCTCCTTTTGCCTATGTCATGAGCGTGGATGACGTCATCGAGCAAGTCAACAACTATCCCATGAAGGATAGCCTCTCGGAGTTTCATATTGTTTCCGGTCTGTATAACCAGCAAGGTCTCGAATATTACCGTGATTTGTTCAAGGCGCTAAAACAACACTTCCCCAAAGTGCATATTAAAGGGC
>DATNQC010000029.1:0-2217 GCA_036702885.1 Oculatellaceae cyanobacterium
GTATTTTCATCCTTCAGGCTCACACGGACACCAACATCCTGCATAAAACGATTTATATCTCCAGTAATCTCGCTTTTGGTGCCTGTTAAAAAGCCCACCCACCCTTTGTACACAAGGGGACGAATATAGGCAGGCTGCCCGAAGAACTGGGTCAACATTCCATCAAGTTCCCGAAATGTGATGTCTCTTGTCATACCCAAACGCTTAGCCTTAAGCATGTGGCTCAACTGATTGGAATTCATTTTGGGGCGCGCATCTCCTGAAGCATTCAGTCTATCCACAATGGATAAAGCGACTGCTTTCATGTGTTTTGAAGGTTTTGAATGCTTGTTACGATAGCTCAGCACATGCTTCAAAAGCAGATACATTGCCGCTAAGTGCGCAACAAAGTGCATCCCTTCCAGTGAGGTCATCACGCTCCCGGTTTCACCGATGCCTTCCGTCACGATATGGGCTATGAGATCACTTGCCAATGCCAACCCAATAACACCTTCAAAGACTTCATGAGGTGTTAATTTATGCTCCACTGCCGGCAACCAGGGGAAGGGATTATCACGCTTGCGGCCACTGAATTGAATATGAGCCGTTCTAAAGTTTTCCAGTCTAGCACCTCGCCTTTTCAGCGAGACATTCGCCATTGGAGCATGCATGGCGGGAACCGTCCGACCGTAGCCGCCACCTCCCAAGGACGAAGGAAAGCCAGATAAGGTGGAAACCATGACAAACTCCAAAGAAAAACATTTGAAATCCTGATGTACAAGTCTCTGCTTATACTGCAAAGCAGTACAGCTTGCAAATATCTACACTACAGGCAACCGAACCTCAGCATTTCTTTGGTATTGTCTTTAATGTTGAGAATTGAACAGGCGCTTCAAGGAATAGCCTGAACGAAGGAAAAACACTTCCACAGCATCCCAAAGACGTTCAAACGATGCGGGAATAGAACGTTCCTCCGTGTAGCGTTCCGCAATCGCCCGCATAGTGCGAACCGCTTCCACAGGGTATTTACCCATGGAGGTTTCCCCACTCAGCATTAAGTATTGAATACCATCCCGTGCGGCATCGGCAATGTCATTCACATCCGGTCGGCTGGGCGTATCGCTGTCCATCATCGACTCCAGGAGCTGGGTTGCCTCGATCACCGGCTTTTTCTGAATGTGGCATTCGCGGATAATACGCATCTCCAGCTTGGGCAGATCCAGAATATCAGCCTCCACGCCCAAGTCGCCCCGAGCCACCATCACCATATCCGCTTCCTGCACAATCGCCCGGAGGGTTTTGGGTTCCACGGCATCCGGTTTTTCGATTTTCGCAATCACCTTGGCATTTCGAGCCAAATCGCCAAATTCAGGAATCAGGGTTCGGATATAGTCCTTGGCCGCTTTCACATCATCCACCGTTTGCACAAAACTCACGGCAATGTTTTGAATCCCCATGCTGAAGGCACGTCGAATATCTTCCCGATCTTTTGCAGACAGGGCAGGGACATCAATGCGTACATATGGCAGATTCAAGCCTTTGCGATTGGTCAGCGTTCCACCTTTTTCCACCACACAGCGAACCTGCCGCGCACCATCCGATTGTACAGCGGATTCCAATGCCTTCAGGCGCAGTTTGCCATCATCCAGCTTGATCACCTGCCCTTCCCGAATGGCGGAAATAATGGCCGGCATCGTCACCGGGATCACCTTTTCCTTCTTGTCGGAAGGTGTCGGATTCGGTTCATCCGTGAGAAACACCGTTTCTCCATCCACCAATTCCATCCGACCATTGGGCAGATCACCCGTCCGTATTTTCGGCCCTTGCAAATCCGCAAAGGTAGAAACCGGAACTCCCAATTCACGGGACAACTTCTGGATTTCCTGCACGGTATCAGCCACCCATTGGCGTTGCGATTCATTGTTGACATGAGAGAAGTTAAAGCGCAGTGTGGTTGCGCCGGCCTGTATCATTTGACGCAGTATGTCCGGCGGGCTGGAGGCGGGCCCCAACGTTGCGACAATCTGGGGCGGTTCATCTTTCCGGCGTTTACTGCCGGCAAAATGAAGTGCAAACTTATCCTGAACGTCATGATTAAACCGAGAGGCGGGCAAGCTCGGTTGTTGAAGCACAACACGCGAGGGTGTTGCCGAAGTCACAATACTTGTCACCATGCGGAATACTTTCGTTTGTTCCCATGTTTTAATCCCATCTTTATATATTCCTGAAGAAAAAAAA
>DATNQC010000071.1:0-7685 GCA_036702885.1 Oculatellaceae cyanobacterium
ATTTACAAACGAACAAAGTCAATAAAACGATCGGTCGTTTTGCGCTCCTTCATGCCATCGACGCCCCGCATCTGGGAGAAGCTGTTTCAAAGGCCAATGCGGCTAAAAACATCCGCCAGCCCGTATTGATTCAAGTCAACAGCACTTCGGATCCCACACGGCACGGCGTGTTGCCAGAGCAGGCAGCCAGCCTACTTGAACAACTTTTACCCCTACCCGGGATCGAAATCCGGGGATTAATGACGATGGCGCCGGCAGACGCATCGATCAAAGGAGATCGCACTGAACTCCAGCGCGTTTTCTGTGGGTTGCGAGAGCTACGGGACCAGCTTGCAACCAAATTTGGCATGCAACTTCCGGAATTATCGATGGGGATGAGTCATGATTATATCCACGCATTAGAATGCGGTGCTACAATAATCAGGATAGGGAATTTTCTTTTTAAAAATTAACATTTGCCGTACAATAAGCGTAAACGTGAAAGTCACATGAGTGCAGTCTGACTTTCCGGACGGTGTTGAAGGTCTTCAAAAGTCGTTAGCTTCAGGTGATTCACAAAGTTTGTAGTACAGGAAACTAGGATAGAGAACAGGGAGGTTTTGCGCCGGAATGAACAACGGACTTCTGAACAAAATCAAAAACTGGGTATCGGGCGATCCGTTTGAAGATGAAATGTACGCAGCGGATGAAGATTTTGAAACGCGCTATGCCCGCGAGCAAGAAATGGAAGCAGTGGAAGAACCCAAGAAAGCTCGCCGTCAACTGCGTGTGGTCGATCATCCCAATACCCAAAAAACCCAGGTTGTGGTGATTGAACCCCGCGCCTTTGAAGAAGCACTGGAAATTATTGAGCACCTGCGGCTCAAGAAATCCGTCATTCTCAACCTTCACCTGCTGGATACCGCACAATCCCAGCGTGTGGTGGACTTCCTCTCCGGCGCAACCCATGCGATTGATGGCAATCAGCAGCGCATCGGGGATGGTGTTTTCATCTTTACGCCCAACAACGTGAGCATCCGCTCCGAAACCGAAAAAAGCGTTGGTATTGAAGACGCCTACTGGAAGCAAAGCTACTAACTTTTTCCACTCCTTTTGAAAAAGCCCCTGTTTAGAGACAGGGGCTTTTCATTTGCAACAAAAAGCAGCATGCTAGGCTAGCTATTGCGGCTCGAAGATAAACGAAACCCCAGTAATGGTTTCAAAGGTACAATAATCTTATGTTTTGGGAGAGAGGAACCGCACATGCAGCACTATGGACTCATTACGCAAGACCGGATCACAACTACCTTTGAACTACCGGGATACCGCATTGTGGAAAACCTGGGCGTGGTGCGCGGCATTGTAGTCCGCTCCCGATCCATTGTCGGTTCTTTCGTCGGTGGGCTTCAAACCATCTTTGGCGGAAACATCACGATTTACACCGAACTTTGCGATCATGCCCGCGAAGATGCCTTCCAGCTCATGATGACGCAGGCTGTACAGAAGCGCGCCAACGCCATTGTCGGGTTTCGCTATGACGCCACAGAAATTATGGACGGCCTGACCGAAGTGCTGGCGTATGGCACCGCCTGCGTTGTTGAAAAAATCTAGAGCGAATCAAGCTTGACTGGTGTTCACGGAAGCATTCGGCATCCGCTTGAAAAAAGTCCCCAGCAACGCAAAACATTCGACCAGGCTATAGCCTGCAAATAACACTGCGTATGGAATGATTTGCACCGCCCAACGATCGCTTGCGACGGCCATGACATAATGGAACGTCGTCCAGATCGCCAAAAACATCCCAATCAGCAACATTCCCGCCCGTGCGTTTTTTTCCTGACGTCGCCAGGCCAGCAGCGCTAAACCTGTCAATGCCAGAATCAACGTCACCCGCCACAGTTGTTTTGAGACTTCCGCCAACCGCGTGACCGCTTTTTCCGGCCAGCGCAGCAATGCTGTAGAGCCTGCCTGGGTATCCCGAATACCGGTTTCCGACGTGGTCCAAAGAATATGCCGCAAGCGGGTTCTGCCCTCACTCAGGTAATGAACTGGATCTTGCTGGATAATGGGTATGGCCCACTCTTTCATCACGGCCAAGGCGGCCATTCGGTTTTGAGGTCCGGTCAACTCTTTTGTACGCTCGCGTATTTTTTCCTTTAGGCCCGGCACAGACCAAGGGTTCACCAGCCGCCCCTGGGTTTCGTAATGCGTTGTAGAAACCAGCCAGATTTCCCCACCCCAGAACAATTGCCATTTTCCTGTCAGCAAGTGCTGATGATAAAGCCAAGTGGAAAGCAGCAAACAGGCGGTAACAACAAAAGCCGCGCTGCGCTTCAATTCCTGACGCAGGTTGCCATACCGGAAAATCAAACACGTCACCGGCACTAGGCCCAAAAACAATAACGATGTCGATCGCGTTAAAACCGCCGTATAGAGCGCAACACCCAAAGCAACCCAGCCGAGAGACGAAGCATCCGTTTGCCGGGAACGTACCGCAAACCAGGTGAGTAACAGGTAAAAGAACAGTGTTGGCAATTCGGATGCGAACAGGGCTGAATAGGCAATGAGTTGCGGCTGAAAGGCCATCAGCACGGCGGCGGCCAACGCCACCCAAGGGCCTGCCATCAGCAACCCGATCCGGTATGTCAACGCCATGCACAGCGCAGATAGCAGCAGGTTCATCGTCCAGATGCTCCAGGGACTCCCAAAGCATTTAAAGCAGGCAGCAACCAATAAAATAATGCCGGGATGCTTGTCGATACTGGAATACGTCCAATCCCCGGCAGCAATTCGCTGCCCAAGCTGCCAGTATTCACTATAGTCGCTCACGGGTTCCGGCTGTGCGTATGCAATCCACGCCAGCCGAAGCAGGAGTGCAAGCAGCAGCGTTACAGCAAAAAGTCTTGCGCCCGGCTGATTCCGACAAACATCCTGCCACGTTTCGCGGCAGGCGATAAACGACAAGCCCAGCCCCGCCAGCATGCCCAGAAAGAACAATACACCCGTCACTGCCAGACTTTCAAAGCCCCAACGCCACCATTCGGTCATGCTGATCCGCCTCCCAGCGTATTTCGGCGAACCAGATTCAGGGAGCGCAAAATGGTTCTAAAGATTTTGATTTTAGAGGTGCTGACCTTTTGGTCGTAGCGTAAAATCATCGGCACTTCACAAAACAGAGCGCCCAAGCGACCCAGCTTGATCAGGATTTCCGCCATGCAGGCAAAACCACTTTCCGTGATGAAATCGTCGCCATAATGATCAAACGCTCGGCGAAGCATACCGGCGCGATACGCCCGGAAGCCACAGGTGTAGTCCTTGATATTCACCAACGGAACCGTCAACCGGAACACCCAACTCGACGCATGGCTCAGAAACAGCCGAAACCAGTCCAGCCCCACCACTTGGGAGCCATACCGATAACGGGAAGCCACCACCACGTCGTTGCCTTCGCGGATCAGGCCAATCATACGTTCCACTAGAAAAGGCGTATGCGTCCCATCGGAATCCATGACCACAATAATGTCATCATCATCCGCTTGCGCCAACGCGGCCAGAAAACCCGTCTTGACCGCTTCTCCTAGTCCTTTATTTTTGGGGTGACGGATAATTTCCGTCCCTTCAAGCCCGGCGGCTTCCAGCAATTCAATGGAATCATCCGTGCTGCCGTCATCCACCACGATCACCTGGAGCGGAAAATGGTTAACAGCAGCATAAAACCGACGGACCAGTTGCACCAAAGCCATCCCCTCGTTAAATGCAGGCAAAACCGCAATCACACGAGGAAGCCTAAGAAACTGTTCACTGGAAGCGCTGTTAGAAGCCGGGAAAAGTGTCGTGATCACTGTGATATCTCTTTAGCTTTTGAAAGTATACCAAGCAGGCTCCCCACAAGATATTTTTGCAACAGAATTTTAATGAAGGCATTCCAACACTCCAGTCCTCAATTCCGTTCTCCTAAAAGCAAGCTGTTCATCAAGCAGAAGTCAATTTTCCCAGGCTCAAAAGAGCGTCAATTGACGACTACCCGGCCTTCTGAAATGTTCAACCGACAATTCAGGCCATGCGCGCGTCAGGCCATAACGTCTACAGCTCATTTGAAACATGCTCTGGATATAGTCCGCATAGGCTCCTTCGCCCCGCATCCGGTGGACAAAGCGCGCATCGTTCAGCCGCCCGCCTCGAACATCGCTAACCCGGTTCAAGATTTTATTCGCTCGTAGTGGGTAATGTTCCCGGACCCAGCCCTGAAACAAATCCTGAACCCCATACGGCAAGCGAAGCAGGGTAAACCCGGCAGTCCAGGCCCCGGCATCCGCCGCTTGCTTTAGGACGGCGTCAATTTCGGAATCGGTCAGCCCCGGAATAATCGGCGCCATCATCACCGCAACCGGAATACCCGCTTCCGCCAGCTTGCGAATGGCCTTCAATCGCTGCGCAGGACGGGAGGTTCGAGGCTCCATCTTGCCTGCAAGGGTTTCATCCAGGGTCGTCAGCGAAATAGAGACATGAGCCGCCTGCTTCTTGGCTAAATCCGAAAGAACGTCGATATCCCTCGTGATTAGATAATTCTTGGTAATCAGCCCCACCGGATTTCCAAACTCCGCCAGCACTTCCAGACATTGACGCGTCAGTTTAAAAGCCCGCTCTGCCGGTTGATAGCAATCGGTCACCCCGCTAAACCCAATCGGTTGAGGCTCCCAGGATTGTTTGGACAAGGCTTCCCTCAGCAGTTTGGGGGCATCCATTTTGACAAAAATCCGGCTTTCAAAATCCAAACCACAAGACATGCCCAGATATTCATGCGTGGGGCGCGCATAACAATAGATGCAGCCATGCTCACAACCCCGGTACGGGTTGACTGTTACATTAAAGCCAACATCCGGGCTATCATTTCTGGACAGAATACTCCGCGTATCATCCCGAAAGAATCGCGTTTTCAGCGGACGTGGGTCTTCCTCATAAAACTCAGGATCGGGAATCACCTCAACCGCCTCAAACCGGTTCACCGGATTCCCCAACGCACCGCGCCCCGAATGGCGCGCAACAGTACAACTACCGGTCTGCTCCATATCATTTTCTCCAGGTCGATAGCTTTACTTTATCGAATTTATTTTCGATATCAAGCAACAATTTGTTGTACTTGCTAAACACATCCAACCATTTGGCTCCTGTTCCCCTTAAAAGTCAGAAGTCCAATGCAATCACTTAATTCTTTCTAGAAAAAACCGAGTAGTTTGTTGGGAACCTTTTGTTCTCAAAGTTGAAACTCTGTGAACAGTCCAAGCGTATCGTAATCAGCTCAACCATTCGACCGCTCGAATGGCGTCTTAATCCCCCCCTTTACATATCGTGTTAAAAAGGAAACCCTTTCATGAAAAAAGCCAAAACGCTTTTGCTCATTCTAGTTTTGCTCGGCGTTTCGGGCGTCGCCTCTTTTGCGGAAACACCCGCCAACCGGGAGGCGCGCATTGAAGCCTGGAAATCCATGACGCCTGAGCAACGCCAGGCTAAAAAAGCCGAATTCCGGGCAAAACACCAAAACAAAGCGAAGCACCATCACAAGAATTCAGGGGAAAAACAGGCATGCCGGGGAAAAGTCCACAAACAGCATCAAAATCTTCACTCGGAGCAACAACAAAAAAGGTATAAGCGTATGCACCATCATCCCGGAAGACAATAACACAACCCGCCAAAGCCCCACACCAACAAACAGCCGCTCTTTGGAAAGTGTAAGAGCGGCTGTTGCATACCTTTTATTCTTTCGCTTAGCTCGATGCTGAACACTCACTGTTCAGATAGATGGACAATGGCGTCAAAATCCGCTTTCCGAATGGGCATCACCGACAGGCGAGACTGCCGGATAAGCGGCAACTCGGACAATTCCGGCGTTTCCTTGAGTTCCGCAAGCGTAATTCTCCGTTTCAAGGGGCGAACCGGCTTGATATCCACCACCACCCAGTCCTGCTTGGGGTTATCTTTGGGATCGGGATAATTTTCCCGAATCACTTCGGCAATCCCGGCAACCGCCTTTTCCGTCACGCTATGATAGATTAGGACCTGATCACCCACTTTCATTGCCTTCAAGTTATTGCGGGCCTGATAATTCCGGACGCCATCCCAAACGGTTTTTCCGTCCCGCACCAGGTCTTCAAATGAAAATTCGCCGGGTTCCGTTTTCATGAGCCAGTACTGCATGGGATTCCTTTCCAATTTTCAATTTGCCCGGCACACTGCCGATACCGATCACATGCCGCTATTCTACTGCTGAAATCCTTGGCCAGAAATATGCTAGAATCATAGCCATTCACAATGCCACACACGTTAACCCTCTGCTATATTGCAGACGCAACCAACATTCATGTCCGGCGCTGGCTAGGATACTTTGTCAACCGCGGACACCGCGTTTACTGTCTGAGCGATAGACCCGGCCAGATTGACGGCGTTACCGTCATCGAACTCCCCGGCTCACAGGATGTCGGCTGTTCTCGCCCTTTAAACGCCTGCATCCGGCAGGTCCGCGAGATTATCCAGGAGATCCAGCCAGATTTGGTGCACGTCTTCTTCCTGTACCATCTGGGCTGGTTGGCTGCTTTAAGCGGCTTCCATCCACTCATCATCACTTTGTTGGGACCAGATTTAATGCTCTCCCGGCAGAATTACAAGAGCGGGCTTCAACTGAAATTCGCGCACCTGCTGAACTCGCTTTCTCTCAAACAGGCGGATTTGGTCACCACCGTATCGGATAACCTCTGTAAGGCGGCCAGTCGCATGGGCATGGGGCTGGTGCCCATCGAACTCATCCCCATCGGCGTGGACCCCCATCTGTTCCGCCCGGATCTGGAAACCACCGAATTGCGCGAAAAACTGCAAATTCCCGATGACAGCTTTGTGGTGCTCAGCCCAAGGCGAATGGCGCCCCGCTATAACCAAAACACCATTATTGAAAGCATTCCCAAGGTACTGGAGGAGATCCCTCGAGCCGTTTTCATCCTGAAAGACGCATTCAGCGATAATCCGGAGCGCCTGGCCTACGTGGAAGCGCTACGGGAACAGGCGGAAGCGCTCGGCGTGCAGCATGCCATCCGCTGGGTAGGTGAAGTTCCAATGGCAGAACTGCCTTATTACTACGCGCTCTCGGATGTAGTCGTCTCCGTACCGACCGTGGATGGTATGCCTGTAACCATTTTTGAGGCCATGGCCGCCCAAAAACCGCTGATTGTGGGTGATCTTGCTTCTTATAACGAGGTAATCATTCATGGACAAACCGGCCTTCGGGTTCCCGTCCACAATAGCCAGGTTCTGGCCGGTGCTATCGTCAAAATGCACCATAATCCGGCGCTCGCCAAACGCATGGTGGAGGAATCACAGGTGATTCTCCATCAATACGGTATTTTTGACGAACAAATGATGCGTATGGAACGCTACTACAATGGCTTGCTGAGCCAGGACATCCCCCGCCGGCATCCTGTACGCAAAGCGTTGAATCGTTTTCTGCTCAAGGCCCTGGTTTCGTAACCAAGTAAGTCCTGAAATTTCCATATAAAATGTGGCGCAGCCATAAGACCGCGCCACAGATTGAAAATAAGCGTTAAAGCGCCGTTTTAGAACTCAGGCGTTTTGTTTTTGCGCTCAGAGTGTGCTGTCTTTTTCAGGATTTTGATGTGCTCCACATCAATCCACGGCTCGCCCAAAGCGGTGCTGAATTC
>DATNQC010000072.1:0-1650 GCA_036702885.1 Oculatellaceae cyanobacterium
CAGGGTAGGAACATTGCAGGTTGGGCAATATGCGTGTTTTCGCCTTGGAAAACGAGTCATCTTTTTCGTCTGAGCGGTTTGGAGCTCCATGGAAGCGTTTCTTACATCCACTTCAATGGTTGCATTGGCAGAGATTGGGGATAAAACCCAATTGCTCGCCTTGTTGCTAGTCAGCCGTTTTCAGCGCCCCTGGCCCATTATCGCCGGGATTTTGCTAGCCACCTTGTTGAACCATGCCATTGCAGGGTATCTGGGAGAAGTCATCGCCAATCTGCTGTCTCCGGGATTTTTGCGCTGGGCGGTGGGGCTGTCGTTTCTTGCCATTGCCATCTGGACCATGATTCCGGACAAAATGGAAGATGGAGAATTACCGGCGCTCAAAAAATGGGGCATTTTTATCACCACGCTCCTCAGCTTTTTCCTGGTGGAAATCGGGGATAAAACGCAAATTGCAACTGTCGTGCTGGCCGCACACTACCACAATTTGGCGGCAGTGGTTGGCGGCACCACACTGGGCATGATGCTGGCGAATGCGCCGGTTGTATTTCTGGGAGACAAACTGGCCCACCAATTGCCACTGGATCTCATCCGGAAAATTGTCGCCATCCTATTCGCTCTTTTGGGTATAGCGGCATTGCTGGGTTTTGGGTTGAAATAAAGGAAAGCAATCTTTAATTTTGAATAGTATCAGGTGAAAGGAGAGGCAATGAAACGTTTTTTGGCACTATTACCCCTAGCTGCAATCTGCGTGGCGCCGGCATTTTGCAAACCGGAAGGCAAGGCCAGCTTTATCAACACCCAGGGTGAAGCGATTGGAAGCGCCACCTTAACGGATACGGGCCATGGCGTGTTGCTCAAAACCAACCTGACCGGTTTGCCGGAAGGCTGGCATGCGTTCCATATCCATGAAGTCGGCAAATGCGATCCGCCTGAGTTTAAAACTGCTGGCGGACACTACAACCCGCACCAGAAAGAACACGGATATGAAAACCCAAAGGGGAGCCATGTCGGCGATCTCCCCAATGTATTTGTTGGCAAAGACGGCGTCCTGAATACGGAAGTGCTCTTGCATGGCGCAACCCTGGAAGAGCTCCTGGAAGGGGACGGCTCGGCCATTGTCATCCATGCAGCCAAGGATGATTACGTAAGCGATCCAGCCGGAAATGCCGGCGCTCGCATCGCTTGCGGCGTGATTCACTAAACAGCCTGAACCAATCACGAATGCCTGGCGCTTTTTAACGCCAGGCATTTTTGATAGCGTTTTTCGATTTTGGATGTCACATAAACCACCTTTGTATCGTCTCTCAAATAGTTGAATCCAATCTGGTCAATTGTTAAGCAGGGCTTGTCATTGAAGGGCTAGCCTCCCAGATACCAGGACTGGCCAGTAACATGACCCGTTTAGAGAAAGTTGGTGAATTATGAGTATTTTGGTATTAAGCGCTTCCTTACGTCCCCAAAGTCGTTCGCGGGTGCTGGCGCGCAAAGTGTTTGAATGCTTGCAGGCCGAAAAAGCAACCGTGGAGACCGTGGATCTGCGGGATTTTCCACTCCCCTTTTGCGACGGCGATGCCGCATATGAGCATGAAAACATCGCCCGCATTCAGAACACGATTCACCGGGCATCCGTCATTTTGATCGGCTTGCCCG
>DATNQC010000076.1:0-3325 GCA_036702885.1 Oculatellaceae cyanobacterium
GCAGTAGCCGCCTCAGAGGACAGCACTCCGGCAGCTTCCGATGAGGAATCGGGCGTCGCATCTTAAAAAAATTGTTGAATCCTGTAAAGCCGTCGCAATAGCGGCGGCTTTGTTTTGTTGAGAAGCCGGGAAGCTCGCAAAATTGTTATAATGAAAGGCATGGGAGTCTTGAAAATAAATCGACAAAAAGAGAGGCGGATCTTTTGGCAACGGAAACCAATGCCATGACGACACCCCCACAGCCAGAGCCCAGCAATGGTGCTTCCCTGGTGGATACCGGTGCGAGACGGACGAATGTGGCGGACCCGATTCACGGGCTCATCCAGTTTGATCGGAATGATCCCAGTCATAACCTGCTGCTGATGGTGATGAACAGTCAGGCTTTCCAGCGGCTGCGGCGGATTAAACAGATGGGGCTGGCGGAGTTTGTATTCCCCGGTGCAACGCATTCCCGCTTTGTGCATAGTTTGGGCGCGACGCACCTGATGATTAAAACGCTGGAGCATCTGCGTCAATCCAGACTGGGGCGGCAGTATTTGGATAGCACCTACGGAGCAACGGATATTCCATTGAGCCGGTTGCTTTTGCTGGGGATTTTGGTGCATGACATCGGGCATACGCCGCTTTCTCACACGCTGGAAGAAATCCTGAATCTGGAAGCGCAGGGTCTGCTGCACGATAAATACTGGAACCGGAAAATATTAACCGAGGACCGGGAGCTGCAACGGCTGTGGAAGCGCTTTGGACCGGATCTACCCCAGGCTATGTTGAATTTTATGGGAGATGGCGCTCCCAAGCATTTTCTGGCGCAATTGATTTCCAGTCAGTTGGATATGGACCGCCTGGATTACCTGCAGCGGGATAGCCACTTTTTAGGCGTGCAATACGGGCGTATTGAAGCGGATCGGATTATCACCAGCCTGGAAATTGCGGTGTTGCCGAATGGTCAGGAAGTGGTCGCTGTACGGGAGGAAGCGGTGCCCGCCATTGAGCACTATCTTTTCGGGCGGCATCAGGCGTACAAGATGGCGTTACACTCTCTGGATAAGGCGTCTGAAGCGCTGTTGAAGAAAACGCTGGAACGCTTCCGCTGGGTGCGGGATCAGGGCATTGAACTGAACGATCCGGCGGATGGACTGTATCAGCTCATCGTGGATGGTCGTCAACTTACGGTGGAGCAATACTTGCAACTGGATGACTGTACGCTCTGGAGCAACCTCAGTCATTGGTCCAACCAATCCCAGGACAAGCTGCTGGCGGATTTATCCACTCGGATGCTGCGGCATAATCTGCTGAAATTTATTGATCTGGCAAAATACGGTTTTGATGGTACATCCGTCCAGGAAATTGCGCCCATTTATGAAACCCTGAAGCGCCACTATGAAAAACGTGGTCTGCCGATGGAATTTTGCTTTGATGAAATGGTGGTGCATTCCAAGCCCATGTATCAGCCTCCCACGGCGCGGGAACCCATCTGGATTCGCACGAATCGGGGTGCGGTGGTGGATCTGCGGGAAATCTCTTCGTTCTCGCTTTCCGTCAAACCTCGGACCAACCTGAAGCATCTGCTCTTTGTTTGGGATCGGGAAGCGATGAATGTTCTGACGGAACAGGTGGAAAAATACCTGCCTGGTCGGGAATTAACAGAGGCCGAGATTGAGCTGGAAAACGAGAATTGGCCGTAATTCAGTAAAATAGACTGTCGTTGCGCTCAAACATTAAATCATCATAAATTTCCGTCGGGCCCAAATAAAAGATTGGGATAATAGCAGTGTACCCGCTAGAAGCGGGACGGAAACCCGGTAGGGGTGAGACAGGATGGAGATATCGCATGATTGATCTGAACCGGTTGACGACGCAAGCGCAGGATGCTTTTGTGGATGCTCAAACGATTTTGAAGCGTTTTGAGCAGAATCAGCTGGATAACGAGCATTTGCTGTTGGCGATGCTGGAGAATGATCGCGGGTTGGTCCGAAAAATATTGGGCCAGCTGGATATCGATGTTTCCTCACTGCGTGCGGATTTGGAAGCGGCCATTGCCAAGCGCCCCAGGGCGACGGTGCAATCGCTGGAAACGGGACAGGTTTATATTACACCCCGTTTGAAAAAGTTGACGGATGAAGCGCAATTGGAAGCCGAGCGCTTCAAAGATGCTTATATCAGCACGGAACACCTGTTGCTAGCCATGGTGGATACGGGTGGGGATGTGTCCGAGTTGCTGCGTAAGCGGAATATCACCAAAAACAATATTTATGCCGTCCTCAAGGATATCCGTGGCGGCCGCAAGGCGGATAGCCAGAATGCGGAAGATAACTATCAAGCTTTGGAAAAATACGGGCGCGATCTCACGCAGGTGGCGCGGGCCGGTAAACTCGATCCCGTAATCGGCCGGCAGGAGGAAATCCGTCGGGTGATTCAGGTCCTCAGCCGTCGGACCAAGAACAATCCGGTGCTGATTGGAGAGCCGGGCGTGGGTAAAACCGCCATTGTAGAAGGCTTGGCGCTCCGGATTGTCAATGGGGATGTGCCGGAAGGCTTGAAAAATCGTCGTCTCATTTCGCTGGATATGGGTGCCTTGATTGCCGGGGCCAAGTATCGCGGTGAATTTGAAGAGCGGTTAAAAGCTGTTTTGAAAGAAGTGCAAGCGGCGGAAGGGGATATCATCCTGTTTATCGACGAGCTGCATACGGTGGTTGGCGCAGGCGCGACGGAAGGTGCCATGGATGCCAGCAACCTGCTCAAGCCCATGCTGGCTCGCGGGGAATTGCACTGTATTGGCGCGACCACACTCAGCGAATACCGTAAGTACATTGAAAAAGACGCGGCGCTAGAACGGCGCTTCCAGCCGGTGCTGGTGGAAGAGCCCTCCGTGGAGGATACCATCAGTATTTTGCGGGGGCTTAAAGAACGTTATGAAGTCCACCACGGGGTGCGGATCAAAGATTCCGCGATTATTGCGGCGGCGACCCTGTCCCATCGCTATATTACCGACCGCTTCTTGCCGGATAAGGCCATCGATCTGATTGATGAAGCGGCTTCTAAGGTGCGGATGGAAATTGACAGCATGCCGCAGGAGTTGGATACCATTTCTCGCGACCTGATGCAGCTGGAAATTGAGGCGGAAGCCTTGAAGAAGGAAACGGATGAAGCCTCCAAGGCGCGTTTGGAAAAACTGCAGCGTGAAATTGCCGCTCTGCGGGAGCGTAAGGATGCGCTGACGGCGGAATGGCAGCGGGAAAAAGAAGAAATCCACGCTGTCCAGCGGTTGAAAGAGCAGATTGAGCAGACCAAAGTTGCAATTGAGCAGGCCGAGCGTGAAATGGAC
>DATNQC010000079.1:0-6066 GCA_036702885.1 Oculatellaceae cyanobacterium
CCCGTTACCGGTGGTGTGCTGGCGGATATCGGCGTATCGTCGATGCAGTTGGACACGGCAGAACGAGGCTTCAGCTTTCGTCATGACGCCCCGCTGGATATGCGCATGTCCCCGGATAACCCGCTGACGGCGGCGAACGTCGTGAATACCTATGAGGAGGCTGAGCTGGTCCGCATCTTTTCGGAATATGGGGAGGAGCATCTTTCTAAAACCATTGCCAGAGAGATAGTCTCCCGGCGTCAGGAGACGCCGTTTCAAAGCACCGGGGAACTGGCTGAATTCATCGCACGCCTATACAAGATGCGTGGAAAACAGGAAAAAATCCACCCGGCTACGCGGGTTTTTCAGGCCTTGCGGATTGAGGTGAATGATGAACTGGGGCATCTGCAACGCTTTTTGGAAAGCCTGCCGGACATTCTGGCGCCTGGGGCGCGGGTGGCGGTGATTAGTTTTCACTCACTGGAAGACCGGCTCATTAAAAAGTTCTTTCAGGAACAAAGCCGGGATTGCATTTGTCCGCCGCACTTTCCGGTTTGTCAGTGCAATCACCGGGCGACATTGAAGGTACTTGGCAAACCGATACAGGCTTCGGATGATGAGATTCGTCGAAATCCCCGTGCCCGGAGCGCCAAGTTGAGGGTAGCCGTTCGGCTTTAAGGATTGATCATCGGTCGGATTCTGCAAATGTATTGGGCGCTATTCGGGTGAGCTGTTAAACGTGTCGTAGCAACCTGCCCGATAGGCTAATGCCTGATTAGGCGAATGGTTGGTTGTGGCTTGGCTTCCGCACTCTTATGATAGGAAGGGGGACGACGGGTGAGAGCAGCATGGAACCATCAACGGACGATTGGGCATTTGAAAGTGAAGAAAAAACAGGCGGTTTACCAAGATCCGCATTGAACCGTGCGCTGGGAAAAGAGGTTGTGCTGGATCGGGGGCTGATTCAGGTTCAGCCGAACCCCGACAATCTGGACTTGGTGGATTTATACGAGCAGGTATTGGGAAAATCCGCTATCAATGAGCTGCTGGACTTGGCTCGGTCCCTGCATGGCCTGCGGGTGGCCCATATTAATGCAACGTCCTTTGGAGGTGGTGTGGCGGAATTGCTCCACCGGCAGATCCCATTGATGAACCAATTGGGAGAAAGCCACGGCTTTCATTCGGACTGGTTTATCCTGACGGTGGAAGACGCTCTGTTTTACGACGTGACCAAAAAAAGCCATAATGCGCTTCAGGGGAGCCCAGGCACGCTTAGTCAGGCGGAGCGGATGCTGTATTGCCGGACGATGCTGCATAACTATCATCAGGGCAAGCTGAATGATTATGACGTGGTGATTGTCCACGATCCCCAACCCATCGGCTTGATTGAAATGTATGCCCAGCGTCGAAACCGGTGGGTCTGGCGTTGCCATATTGATACGAGCGAGCCGAACCCTGAAGTCTGGCGGTTGGTGAAGTACTTTGCCAAAAAATATGATGCCGTGGTGTGGACGCGGGAATCCTTTGTTCAGGATTTGGAGTTGATGAAAATGGTGCGCATCATCGCCCCCTCCCTGGACCCGCTCAGCGCCAAAAACCGGGACATGGACCCTTTGGAAGTGGAAGCCGTTTACGCAGCGTATGGTGTGGATCATCGGCGGCCGGTCATGCTACAGGTGTCTCGTTTTGATCCCTGGAAGCAGCCGTTGGAAGTGATTCGTATCTATCAGGAGCTGAAATGGGAGTTCCCTGGACTTCAGTTGGTGTTGGCAGGGTCTATGGCCACCGATGATCCGGAAGGGATGTTGTACTGGGAAAAATCGCTCCGTCGCGCTGGGGAAGATGAGGATTTATTTATTTTCAACAACTATCACGGGGTGGGTAGTCTGGAAATCAATGCCTTTCAGCGTGGGGCAGATGTGGTGCTGCAATATTCCAGCAAGGAAGGTTTTGGACTGACTGTGGCAGAAGCCATGTGGAAGTATCAGCCTGTGATTGGCGGGAATGTTGGGGGGATTCGGGACCAAATCCGGCATGGTGAGACGGGTTTTCTGGTGTCAAATGCAGAAGAGGTCAAACAGGCTGCGACGCTGCTGCTCAACGATCTGGAGTTACGCTATCGGATGGGGCAGGCGGCGCATGCCTATGTTGAAAAGCACTATCTCATCAATCGGGAAATCAGAGACTACATGATGCTTATCCGCGACTTGTGCGACCTCGCCTAAAGTATCTGTGGCCTGCGCTTTGCGTGCACTTAATGCCTGGAATCCAGACGGGTTGAACCTGCAGGACTTTTTTAAGAACTGTAAAATAACCCCGCAAAAAACCAAGTCCTTTTTCCTTTTTTCCGGACAGCGGTTTATGATACAAGCAATCCACACAGAATGGGAATTTTCTGAATGACCGTCACGGAAACCGAATGCTCCAAGGTTCATCACTCGCTCTCCGCCCGGGAATTGGAAAGAATGCTGAATGTAACCGACCCTCGTGCGGCGTTGTCCTGCCCCAATATTGCCGGCTTGGATCTGCCTCAAGCCGAAAAAGCGGACCGGCTGGTTCATCGGTTGGCAGCAGGGCTGTTGGATGGTGATGCGGAGCTATTCAACGAAGTTCGGCAGCAACTGACGGCATTACTTAAAAAGTATGCAGAGCCGGTAACCCAGTGGAATCCCCTTGTCTTGGAACTTGCAGATCGGGAAATGCTTCAGGGGCGGGATTTGAGTCGGATGAATTTCAGCATGACCCGCCTCTGTTCTTTGGAAGGGATAGTATCTCTCCAACATTGCAACCTGCAAAACAGTATTTTCCTTTGTGCGGATCTCAGCCAGGTTAATCTTGAAGCGGCTGACATGAGCGGTGCAGATTGCCGTTATGCCGACTTCCGCGAGGTTAATCTGACCAAAACCATTCTGGTTAGTGCAGATTTGAGTTATGCCAAACTGTCTTTTGCCGATTTGCGGCAAGCAGACCTCTATTGCGCCAAGCTGAGCGGCGCTGTTATCAAGAATGCGTATCTGCGTGAGGCAAATCTTCGTCGTGCGGATTTGCGCAATACGGATTTGTATCAGTCGGATTTAAGCCTTGCCCGCCTGCAAAAAGCGGATCTCAGGGAAGCGAACCTGTTTATGACGGACCTTTCCGGGGCACGTTTGCGTTCTGCGGATTTGCGCCGTGCGCATTTGGGCTTCTGCAATCTGAAGGAAGCGCGTTTACCGTTGGCGCGCTTGGATTCAGCCAATTTAACCGGCGCGGACCTGACGCAAGCCAATCTGCAAAAGTGCCGTCTGTCGGGCGGTTGGTACAGCCGTGCCTGCTTTACGCAAGCGCAGATGAATTTTGCGCAACTGGATAACGCGGACCTCAATGAGGCCATTGGGTTGGAAACAGCCTCTTTACAGGGCGCCCAGTTTGACCCGGATACGCGGTTTCCCAAGGGCTTTAAGCCGGGTAAGCATGCACTCAGTCATGCAGGCGTTCTCAGCCTCAAGGGAGTGCTGCGTAGGGTTTGGAATCGTTTGAGTCGTCCTGCTGAGCAGCCCACACTGACTAGAAACGCTTAATTTCAATCACGTCGGGAACCTCGCCGGAATAATCCGAGCAGCCGATCCAGGTTGGTGTGACCTTAAAGAAGATGGCGGTCGGGTGATCCAGGTACTCGTCGGTTGCTGGGGAGTCCTTGGCGCGGAAACGTTGCTTGCAGGCTTCGATTTCCTCAGGGGCCTGAATTTGTTCAGCCTTCCCCTCATACTGAACGGTGACCATATCCTCCTGCTTTAGACCAATGACAAAAGAGACATGAGGGTTGGCCTGCAGGTTTTCGGCTTTGCGGGTGTGTTTTCCGGTTTGGAAGTACAGGCGCAGCTGGTCATCTTCTACAAAAGCAACCAATGCCGACTCAGGTGTGGGACTGGCTGGGCCGGAGGTGGAGATTACAGCCAGTTTTTGCGTTTTTAGGATGTCTAAAATCTTCTCCTTGTTTTGTTCATCGCTTCCTGCAAAACGAGGAGGGCGGCTAACGTTGGCAGTAAAGCTGACTTGATCGCCTTGTCGTTGCGCAAGTGTTGCAGTTCTGCCCTGGAAAGAAGATGCCTGAGCGAAGCGGAAGGCGGGGCGATTGGCAACGCTTTGAGTTACACCAGGAATATTCAACAAAAACCGATTCTCCATGTACTGCCACACGCATTGTCAGTAAAAAATAACCGAGAGCCAAGTGGGCCCGTGATTTCTTTGCTGAGATGCAATCTTTTCTCCAGAGAGAAGCGCTTGCTTCAGACGAGGACCTTAATACTCCGTAACAAAAGAGTGCTTTTCTAAAGGATTTTTTTGGAATTGCCGATAGGACAAGGGGAACGAAAGGTTGGACAATGAGCAGCAACTTTCTGAGCTCAATTAACCAGACGATTGGCGATAATATGCGCTTTGTCCGGGATTTTCAGGCGAATCCGGAGAAGTATGCCCGTCAATCCTCTGGTTCATCGGGCTCTTCGTCCAGCCAAATCACTGATGACTGGTCCCAGATGCTGAATCCCATCATCATGCTGATGATGTTTCAGATGATGATGAAAATAATGACGCAGTTGGGTGTGGGCTTGCCTCAGGGGAATTACGTTCCCGTGACAGAGCCATGGGGTGGCAACGTTCATAATAATACTGGGGGGAATCCTTCCATCACACAGAATCCGGCGGTTCAGTATTTTGAAAACCGTTTCCAGACGTTATTGGAGGCTGATCCGGATGCGGAGGAAATTCCGTGGGGGAATGAAGAGATTGAAAAATTGCGCGGAGAAATTGCGGAGGGGAAACTGACGCTGACGCAAGTGGGGCAGGCCTTGATGTATGAACTGGACAAAACATCGCCTGAAAACCTGCCTGCAGTGGGAAAAACCATTGCCGCCCTGATGGAATCCGGTGAATTGAACATTGTTCCCTTTTTGCAAAATGATTACTTGAGCCAGTTGGATGAAGACCGGCGGGCGTTGTTGCTGAGTGCGGTGGAACTTTCCGGCTTACGTCTGGAAGATGGACAGCCCAATAGTCGCTTTGTTGCTTTCCTCTTGGAGAATTTGTCCCGGGAGAATCCGAACAAAGCGGATCAACCTTACACCCAGGCGTTGGTTCGTCAGTTCATGCAGGACTTTTATGATGTGCATGGGAGAGATCCCAGCACCCCGGTGGGTTCCACCCTAGCCCAAATTATCAGCTTGACGGGGATTACAACGGATGATGAGGGGCAACTCGTGTTCCCTTAGTCAGTCTGTCATCGATTGAGAAATGGGGGCCGTGATCGAGGTTAGTTCTCTGCTTGCTGGGTGACGATAGCGCCCTGCAGATTTAAGGAACCGACTGCTGCATGATTGTTCTCCAGGCTGACGGGTTCCTGAACGTTGGTAGAAACCGGGCTTGCTGCAAAGAGGGTCGCAAAGTCACGCTTCTTGAAGTATAAGGGGATGCTTTCTCCCGTAGTCAGCTCCGGATTTGGGGAACGACGCACAAGATGATAGAGGCCCGTGAGGCCGGTGCCACGCAGCATGCCGTGACCATAACGTCTTGGCCAGGAATGCTCTTGCTCGTCATGCTTGCGTTTTTCAGATTTTGTATGCTCCAGCGCGATCCCCAGGGTCATCCGGGCGCCTAAGGAGATGGGTAGAATGATCCAACTGCTCATGCCGGTGGCATATTTTAACGGGACCGCATCGGCTACGCTCACTAATGTAAAAGGAAGGGCCGACCGGGTAATGTTTTTCAGGGTGACTGCTTTCGGGTGCATGATATTGCGAGGACGTAAAGGTTTGTCCTCAAAGGTATAACTTTCTCCGGAGGGGAGTATGGCTCGCTGAATCTCCACTTGGGCGTAACCGGGACGCGCAAACCGGCGGGATTCATGGGAGGTCCTGACGTAGCCATAGAGTCGTGTGCCTTCAGGAAGCAGTTTGACTCCATAGAGAACATCTTCTGTAATGAATGCTTCAAATGGCGTGTTTTTCCCTTGCTGCAAATCAATGGGGAGTGTGAGTTCCACTTGCAAGGGCTCCCGGAAAGAATGTAATTCCCGTGTTGCCAAAGACGGCGGGCAACAAAACATTAAAG
>DATNQC010000088.1:0-3274 GCA_036702885.1 Oculatellaceae cyanobacterium
GACCAGGTTGATCCCGAAGAAGACTTTGCTAGGCGCCAGATTAATCTGCTGGCCGATCACCTCATGAATATCCGGGTTCGGCAGCGGCAACGCCTGTTTATACAGTTTTTCAATCTCAGCCAACTGCTCCTTGGTGACCAGCAGCTTTTTGCCTTTGCCTTTCGGGCCGCCAGGCCGTCCACCCGGACGAGCTCCGCCAGGACGTCCACCGGGACGTGGGCCATAACCTGGCCGCCCCTGAGGACGCGGTGCATAACCGCCCTGCTGGCCGTAACCACCTTGCGCTCCATAACCTGGTCGCCCCTGAGGGCGTGGTGCATAACCACCCTGCTGGCCGTAACCAGGTTGCGGCCTGGGGGCATAACCACCCTGCTGACCGTAGCCTTGCCCGTAACCGGGACGTCCTTGGGGACGCGGCGCATAACCCGCCGGACGCGCTTGAGGACGTGGTGCATAACCGCCCTGTTGGCCATAGCCGCCTTGCTGCCCATAATTACCTTGAGAATATGGCCGCTGTTGTGGGTATGACGGACCACCAGCAGGCCGAGGCGCGGCTACAGCGCCTTCTGGATATAAGCAATTGGGACAAATAACGCGCTTAGGGTTTTTCGTCTCAAAAACCTCGCCGCATTTAGAACACTGATTTGTAAACATAGAATGGCTTCTTTATTTTCCGACACAAAACCGCATTTGACGGTGAATCAACACAAAAACAACACTTAAAACCAGAACAGATAACTCAATATGACTTGATTAACGATAATGCAAATAACCCTTCAACTCTTCTGTACTAACGCAACCTTTTAACAGGCAACTAACAACAACGCTACGGGTGAACTAGGATTTAGCAATGAGTCGGCTAGAAGCAACTTAGATGGCAATGCAGTTGGTCAACCTACCAAAACCAGGAATTGGCTTGCGATACAAATGCTGCCATACAATAAAACCGTGCCGTACCCGAGAAACTGACCCTTTCTCTCTGCACTCAGAGGATAGAGGGGGAATGTGGACTATTCAAACAAAAAAGTCACTCCTATAATTAATAGCATATCTCTTTCAGAATGAGTAGCTTTTCTTCAAAAAATTCCTTCATCCGTAACGCTACTTAATAAAATACGGTATTTAAGTTTTCATGCAAGGCGGCTCGCTTTTCGATATTGTCGGCCCCATCATGGTGGGGCCATCCAGCTCCCACACCGCAGGGGCCGTTCGGCTTGCCAACCTGGTCCGATTAATTGCGGAGCAACCGATTCTGGAAGTGGAGTTCATCCTATACAATTCATTCGCACAGACTTACCAGGGTCATGGAACGGATCGGGGACTGGTGGCAGGCATTCTAGGTCTTCGCGTGAATGATGAACGCATCCGAGACGCCTTTTCAATTGCCGAGCAAGCCGGGCTTACGTACAAAATCACGCCTTTCCAGGGTGCAAATAATTATTCTCCCAATACCGTCGTATTTCAATGCGTCCTTCAGGATGGCAGCCCGCTTTCCGTCACCGGACATTCCATTGGTGGCGGCAAGGTGTATGTCTCCAAAATTAATGACAAAAACGTTGCTTTAAGAGGAGATGCACCTACGCTCATCCTGTTTTACAAGGATCAGCCCGGCATGATCTGGCAAGTGACTAAAATTCTGGCCGAACGCAACATTAATATCGCAACGCTGACGTGCAATCGGAATCACCGGGGAGAGCAGGCCTTCATGATGATTACGATGGACTCGATGCCGGATCGCGCTGCCGTAGAAGAAATTCGACAGATTGCCGATATTAAGACCGTTCGCTGTATCGACCGGATTTCCGTCTAGGTAGGTCTTGCATTGTAAAATAGGGAACGCCCATGCCCAACTTTACTTCGTTCAAAGAGCTGCTGGCCTACTGTGCGGAACACAACTGCCGCGTTTCGGAGGCCGCCCTAAGGTACGAGGAACAATACTCCGGTCGCTCGCGTGAGGAGATTCTGGCCGGGATGCGTGAAATTCTGGACCAAATGCGCCAGACCATCGCCAGCGGCATTGCATCCGATGAAAAGTCCATGAGCGGCTTATCCGGTGGGGACGCCAAGCGTGTGATGGCGCTTCTCAACTCTGGAAGCGCATTTTTAGGCCCTGCCGCGCTAAAAATGATTGCCTACGGCCTGGCCACGCTGGAAGAAAACAGCCGCATGCGGCGTATCGTTGCATGCCCGACCGCAGGAGGGAGCGGCTCGGTCCCAGCCGTGCTAATAGCAATTGAAGAAGAACAGCAGGTGAATCCGGAGGAAACGGTGAAAGGCCTGCTCACCGCCGGACTGATTGGAGAAATCACCTCTCGTCGGATGATGCTTTCCGGCGCTGCTGCCGGATGTCAGGCGGAAGTAGGTGTGGCATCCGGCATGGCGGCGGGTGGGTTAGTTGAAATGCGAGAGGGGAGCCCGGAGCAGGTCGTCAATGCGGCTGCCATTTCCATGCAAAACCTGATGGGCCTAGTTTGCGATCCGGTTGCCGGCCTCGTGGAAGTCCCCTGCGTCGTCCGAAATGGCCTTTCCGGCATCCAGGCGGCGGCTTCAGCCACGATGGCGCTGGCTGATATCAAGAGTTTTATCCCCTTGGATGAGGTTGTGGAAGCCATGGCCGCCGTGGGCAAGCTCATGCACCCTAGTCTGAAGGAAACGGCCGAGGGAGGCTTGGCTCAAACACCAACCGCAAAGGTGTTCACACAACGCCTAAAGGGTTTGGGCGCTTCTTAATTTTTGTAACTTTGAGCTATCTCAATTACAAAAAACTTTGTTTGAGATTCCTTTATATCTATATCCTCAAATTCATCGATTTGAGTACAAATCGATTTTTTCCAGTATCTTCAAGTGGTAGGATTACCCATGCTTTCCATGCACTTTCTGGGAGTGTCTCCCAATCAGCAAGCCAACGTTAATCACTCAGCACCCCGGTTTGGCTGCCGACTGTTCGGCTTTATGAGCGTAGAACCGGATCAAAAGCAGGCTCAAATATTACAAGATCTCTTTGAAAGAAGTAAAAATTCCCTGATGGATCAGGCGCAGGCAACGCCAGACAGCGATCTCGCTCCCCGTAACTACGAGACGATCATCGCGGGCAGTATTCTGAATGATCATCACATTACAGCACGTCAGGATGAAGGCTGTGGAGAGGTTCGTTTTGAAGAAGGCAAGCCGCCCGTTCTCTATAAAACCCTCCACGGGCTTCATAAAGACACCAAAATCCGGGAAGAAGTGAGGCAATTTGACAAAAATCTGCCAACCGCCTGGATGTTACACC
>DATNQC010000090.1:0-8730 GCA_036702885.1 Oculatellaceae cyanobacterium
TCAGTAAATCGTTTGGCGATAATGTCGTGCTCAGGGATGTGAGTCTTGAGGTCAAGTCCGGCGAAACGTTGGGCATCATTGGCATCAGTGGATGCGGAAAAAGCACCCTGCTGAAAATTATCAGTCAGTTGGAAATGCCGGATTCGGGGGAGGTGCATCTTTCGGATCCAAACTACAGTCTGGTTTTCCAGTATTCGGCCCTGTTTGATTCACTAACTGTGTTTGAAAATGTGGCTTTTTCTCTGATGGAGCGGCCAGATGCCGAGTATGAAAAAGTGCTGCTACGTAAGCGCCGGACCAAGCGGCACTACACCATGGCGCAGCTTCAGGAAATTGTCCGTGAAAAACTGAGGATGGTGGGGCTTGAAGGGATTGAGGACCAGTATCCGAACCAATTATCCGGCGGGATGAAAAAGCGGGTCAGCTTTGCGCGTGCGATTGTGAGTAATCCCAAAATCATCCTTTATGATGAGCCGACGGCGGGCTTAGACCCCATCGCCTCTACAGTGATTGAAGATTACATTATGAAACTGCGGGATGAGCTGGGCGCTGCCAGTGTGGTGGTGACGCACCAGTTTTCCACCATTAACCGGACGGATCGGTTGATTTTGTTGCATGACGGAATGGTCCGTTGGGAAGGAACGCCCAAGGAATTGCATGAGACAGATAACCCTTATGCCCGGCAATTTGCGCAAGCCAGCCTGGAAGGGCCGATGACGCTGGAGGCCGGATGAGGCGCATTGGCATGGTTCTATTTGGCATTCTGACTTCATCGTTCGGTCGCCCATTGAAAGGGCACGCGCGGTATAATGGCTGTGTTAAAGATGATGGCATGTTCGATGGACTGCCGGGTGTTGAAATGGACGGGCTGAAATGAGCATTGCCAGCAAACAGCGGGTATCTGCCGTCAAGGTCGGCGTATTGACGTTACTGAGTCTGCTGATGCTGTTTTTGGTCCTAATCTGGTTGCGGGGCCGGGGTTTGGCTGGTGGTAGTCAATATACGGTCGAGTTCAAGGATGTCAACGGCATGCGCGCTGGGGCGATTGTCCAGGTGATGGGCGTGCGCGCGGGCTTTGTGGATGAAGTCACCCCGTTCCGGGATCCCAAGACCGGCCGGTACAAGGTTGCTGTTAAGTTTACATTGAATCCCAGCCTGAATATCCAGATTCCAAGAGGTTCTCATGTCTCCATCGAGCAATCGGGCATTGTGGGCGATCAGTTTTTGGAAATCACGCCGCCTCAGCTTCGCGAGATTACCCTGACAACCTTTAAGCAGCCAGCCAGAGCGATTAAAGCCGGTATTCCAGTCCGGTTCCTCTATGAGCAGGGTTACATGGATGTGGGAAAGGTTGAGCACGTTCAGCAGCTTCAGGATGGCAATTTGATCCGGCACCATTTGTATTACCGGATTACATTGCCCGGTGCGGAAATGCCTGATGATCCCCTCTTTGAGCTTGCCGTAGATAAAAAAGGTCAATACTACTTGCGTATTTTGCCCAGGACGCCGGTTGTGGCAAAAGCGCCTGATCCAAACCTGATGTTTACGGTTGAAGAGCCTTTGCGGATGAAGCGCTTTATTGAGGTTCAACTGGAATCTGCAATCGCGCTCAAGCTTACCAACGACAAGATTACAGAGCTCTTGTCGGATGAAACCATTGATAGCTTGCACAGCACGTTGAAGAACACGGAAATTTTGACGGCCCGGGCCAACGAAGTGTTGGAAAACGCCAATGCGCTGTTCCAATCTACTCAGAATGACCTGCATAAATTGGTTGCCGTCAGCGATGATCTGGTGAAGAACGTGACGCAGGTGACGGATAATATCAACGATATTATTGGAGATCCCAAGCTAAAGGGTGAAATGACATCGGCTGCCGCGTCTCTTCGGGAGTCTGCTGCTGCGGTTCGAGATTTGTTGAACGATCCGGCCATGAAAGAAACGCTCCTGCTCACGCGGGATACCTCGCGAAATGCTTCTGAGTTGGTCAATTCCCTCCGTCAAACCGTCCAGAACAGCCAGCTCGATCAGCGGGCCGGTAGCATTATTGCCAAATTGGATACATCTTTATCCAAGCTGAATACAGTGTTGGATACTGTGGATCAGGCAACCGACGGTCAGGATCAGACCTTGAAGGGACTGTTGGAAGATACGCGCGAAACCGCCAGGAACCTGAAAGAGGTTTCTAAAAAGTTCACTGGGCACTTTGTCCTCTTCAAGCTGTTGTTTTAAGCGGTGATTGAAGACTGCTTGCGTGGCAAGCGCTGGGCTGTTGTCCCATCCTACCTTCATAAGGGTGATGCCCTAAGCAATTTTAGGGCTGTTTATTTTTTTATTTTTAATGGGAAGTTCTGTTTGGGTTGGGTTATTGGCATGAGTTTTCCAGGAGCAGGATTCTATACTGCGCTGCCGGGACAGTTTCCGGGAATGGCCGCTTGGCCTTCTTCGCTGACGCCTGGGCAGGTATCGGCAGCAAAGGGGAACAATAAAAAGAATCCAAAGGAAGGCGCAACATCCCAAAATCAAACCTGGCCGACCACGCATCTGAATATGTCCGATGCGGAGCAGATTAACAATATGACGGCCAACTTGCTGTCTCAGGTCAATTTGATGGCGATGCAGCTGATGCAAAAAATTGCCCTGCAAATGGCGAAAAATTACCAGAATTTATCCAATAACATGACGACGGCTGCAGGGGCGCAACCCATAGCGCCCAGCGCGCAAACGCTTCCCAGTACAGACGGAAAACCTTCCTACCGTGCCAAGGCAACAGGCTATTATCCAGCGGATGACCCCATTGAAGGTGGATTTAAAGATATGAGAGGAAAACCGCTATATACCTTGCAGGATTATCTGGAAGGCAAAGCGCCTTATGTTTCGGTGGCAATGGATAACAAAAACAGCTTTCCCTATGGCACCAAGCTGCGGATTCCCGAACTGGAGAAAAAGTACGGGCGGAAAATCGAGTTTCGCGTGGTGGATACCGGTGGTGCGTTTTATGGGAAAGGGAAAAGCCGGATTGATATCTGTACACGGAACCGCTCGGCGTCTCTGGACCCTTCCGTCAACGGGACTCTGACGCTGATTCCTGTATAAAAACTGAAATAGCCCCCTCATGCGAGGAGGCTATTTTTTAAATGGATAAAGCCTTAGTGCTTGCGTTTACGGGCAGCTTCGGCTTTTCTTTTCCGTTTCACGCTGGGTTTCACGTAGTGCTCACGGCGTTTGATTTCAGAAAGAATACCTGCTTTTTGGATTTTCTTTTTGAAACGCTTCAGTGCACTTTCGATACTTTCACCAGGCTGGACCTGGATTTCTGCCAATTTTCACACCCCCTTTGCGTGGGCTTTAGTGGACACGTAACAGGACAGTAACACAGACCAAATCTCATGACAACGATCGGATGTCTGAGATTTCATGCATTAGCCTGGAGGCCAGGTGAAAGGTCGTCCCGCAAGCAAATGGACGTGGAGGTGAAAAACGGTTTGTCCCGCTTCGGGGCCATTATTTACGACCAAGCGGTAGTTGGACAGTCCAGCTTGCGCCGCGATATCGCGGGCAGCGCCAAACACTTCCGCAAGCAGGTTGTTGTCTGAAGTGGTGGCAAGACTTTCCGTATGGGTTTTGTGGATGACCAGAATATGCTTGGGTGCTTGGGGATTGATATCTTCAAAGGCGAAGGCATGTTCGGTTTCCGCGACTTTTTTGGAAGGAATCTCTCCCCGAATGATTTTGCAGAACAGACAGTCTGAACTCATGGCAGGTTCCTCTCTTCACGCGTTGATTCAAGCGGGAACAAGCCGGCTTGTCAAACGCATTTAGCCGGAAATGGCGAGTCGCTGTCCAGTGGGCGAAGGCGTCTGCTGCCCCACCGGGCTGAAGGTTGGCGTGACGAGCGGAAGACCTGGCAACGCCGGGTTTGGTGAAGATGTGGCGGCAGTGCCAGAGGTTGGTGCGGAGGCTTTTTCAAAAACGGCTTGCGCAACCGGTTTTTGTCCGGTCAGGGTGTTTGGCACTGGATGATTGGGGCTGGTGAGTGGTAAATCTCCGTATTTAGTCACCACACGGTTGACCAATGCCTGCTTGTAAAAATCTGGATCGAAAAATAGCTTGGGGTATAGCGCCACGCCGTTCGACATTAGGGGCGAATTGGACGTGTTTTCTGCATACTGCGGGTCTTGAGCTTCGTGATAGCGGTGGGCCAAGCTGTTCAAAGCCAGTTGATCCAATTCCTCCTGAATGGAGGACTCCCCGTCGCCATCTTTTGCGTGGCCTGCCTCATGGTAAATGGCTTCTGCAATAGCTCGGATGGTATCCGGGGAATGGTCGCCTCGGTAGCGCTGGTTAATCATGATCAGGTTTTGATCGGCAATCCACTGGGCGTGGGCAGGGCTATTTCCCATGTCCCCAAACTCTACCCGGATATTTCGACCTTGGATTAATTGGAGTGCTTCTGCCCCGTTGCGAAAGACCGGGTTGATTCCCACATAATTGTAGAGATAAGCCTCGTCTGCCGGTAAATGCCGGATTTGTCCTAGCACTGTCAATGCCTGCTGGATGATTTGGCGATCCTGCGGGCTTTGTGGAACGATACCCGAATCGGTGTAGGCGCTTAGCGGCATTGTCTGGCTGCTGGCAGCAGAAGGGTTTGCCAATGGGTTATTGGTGACTGCATTCCAAGTGCTGGAGAGAGGAGGGTTGATCATTGTCTATTACGTTCTGCGTCTACCACGTTCTTCACCAAACATAGATATGAAAACCGGGGCATCGGGATTGATGCTACAGGACAACCGGAAAATCGGCGGAATGGAGGACATGGCCTGTCTGCTTTTCTGTTAGGATAGGCTAGATACCCAGAATTATAATCAGGAGCGTCACATGCCCACTTTGACCCACCCTGCAGTCACTGTATCCACTCATCCGCTGGTTCAGCATAACCTGAGCATTTTGCGGGATAAAAATACTTCAACCGAGCAATTCCGCACCACTATGAGTCGTGTTGGCCGGTTGGTCTTTATGGAAGCCACCAAGGATCTGCCGTTGGCGAAAACTATCATTGAAACCCCGCTCACCAAAGCAGAATGCAAGGTGCTTCCGCCGGATATTCCCATTCTGATCGCACCAATTCTGCGAGCTGGGTTGATTCTTTCTGAAGTGGCGATTGACTTGCTGCCGACCGCAAGCGTTTATCACATCGGCCTCTACCGCAATGAGGAAACATTCAAGCCGGTGACCTACTACAATAAGCTACCGTCTACTATTGATTACAGCACCGCCCGTATTTTCGTAGTGGATCCGATGCTGGCGACCGGTGGTTCCGCGGTGGCTGCCGTGGATATTATGAAAAAACTAGGCACGTTGCCTGAAAATATCCGGCTGGTCAGCATTATTGCAGCACCAGAAGGTATTGAACACCTGTCCCAGCAGCATCCGGGCGTGCGTATCTATACGGCTGCTGTTGATGAACGGCTGAATGATCGGGCCTATATTGTTCCGGGGCTGGGTGATGCTGGTGACCGGACCTTTGGAACCGTTTAGTTTCTTTTATCAAAGCATCAACAAAGAATGCGAACCTCCTGCGCTTCGGTAGGAGGTTTCGTTTTGAGCTTGGTTGTCGAGCGCTGAATGCTGCTAGCGGGGTGCTGTGGAAGTTCTCTGCTATTTGGTTGATGTGGTGGTGAGGGTTCATGTTTTAAAGTGGTGGTGAGGCTGTTTGAGGGTGCATCCATGTACGATATGAACTATTACGGCACAGAGGGCTTGTCCGATCTTGTAGACAAGGAAGAGGGGCTGCCAGATTTGTGTCACAAGTGCGGACGTTGCTGTCGTTCTGCCACCACGTACAACTCTCATGCCAAGCTGCTGCAAATGGCGGAGGATGGGGTTAAGGATGCAATCGACTTTCTCTCCATTTTTGAGCCGTATCCGTCGATTGAAGACGCCCGTCTGGTGGTTCCGGACCAGGTGGAGCAGGTTTTAAAGGAAGTGGAAAGTCGGGATGACATGCGGGTTGAGGATTTGACCTTTTATCATTGTCGCTATGTCACGGATGAAGGTTTGTGCGGTATTTATGAGCGCCGTCCGCGTTGCTGCCGTGAGGCGCCCGGTCATGGCTGGTCGGTCATGCCGCCAGGCTGCGGCTTTGAAGGCTGGCAGTTTGAGCAGCGGGAAAAGCAAAAGCGGATGATTCGTGATTTGAAAACCAGCGCTTACATTATGGAGCAGATGTCCCCAGATGGGATTCGGCATCCGGTGCGTCCGGATACGACGCTGGAGGACTTACGGCAAGCGGTGGCGGAAAAAATTCGACCCTGGAAAATCTTTGGAGCGGAGTACTGGTAGGGATTTTTAAACGCGCTGAATCACCATGTCGCATTACACTACGGCATGGCGGATACGGATGATGTTGGCGCAACGGGGGTTAGCTCATCATCTTGAATGACATTTCGATGTTTTTCTGGATGACCTTTTGGACGCTGTCAATTTCTGTTTGTACGGCCTGATGCTGCGTATCGAGTTGCTTGCTCATTAACTCGAAACGCTTGTCTTTTGCCTGCAAATCACTTTGGACGGCATTCATCCGTTGTGCGTCCGGACTGCCCGGGTTCAGGTTCGGTTGCGTCTGCCTCATGAACAAAGCAGAAACCATATTGGCCAACTGGAGCCGGGCCTGGTTTATAAACTGCATTTGCAGCTCAATATCGCTTTTTCGGGCGGTTAACATCAATAACCGCGCCTGACTGGCTGCGAGTCCCATTGTTTCCCCCTGCTGTGTCCCCTGATAATATCCCAATCCCTTTGTGGGAATCTAAATAGAGTCCCACTTGATTGCATAAAAACAATCACCAGAGTTTTTGTGCTAATGCCTCAAGCCGTGTAAAAGTTTGTAAATCCCTGTAGGGGAGCCTTCCTAGGGACCGTTTTTGGCTTCCAGCTGCCGTATTCTCGCCATTGCTTGCTGAAGCTGTTGTTGCAAACGCGCCACAGCTGCCGGATCGGTAGTGCTGCTTAGGCCGGTTTGCAGGGCTTTTTTGCTCTCCTCTTTTAGAAATAGAATGCCTTCGCTGTCTTCCCGCTTGATGTAACCCAGATTGATGAGCACGTTGGCAATCCCGGTTCGTTCGCCCATGGCTTCCTGGATGGCTTTTTGGGTTCTGAGCGCCTGATCAAGCTGCTCAACGGTGAGTCGGTTGATTTTGACCAAATATTCACCCAAGCGGGTTTTGCCGGCCAGATATTCCACAGTACCCATAATCACTGCAGAGCGAGGCGGCATGACCAGTTCCCGGTCAATGGCGTGGAGGAGATGCTGGGCGCATTGCTCCAGGCTCCAATTGTTGAGGATGGTGATGTTAACCACGTTTTTGCGGAATTTGACAAGATGCAGCAGCCGATAGATGCCTTGAGCAAACTGCCCAGAGGGTTGCTCCAATTCTCCCTGGCCTTGTCGCGTTAATTCGGGAACCCATAATTGAAGCGTATGCTCCGGGCTGAACGCGTCTAAAGTGGCCTTCGACATGCAGGTTTCCAGATCGTTGCGCAATTGCGCGTAGAGCACCTGCTTCATCCAAAGTGGAAATGCGCTGAGTTGTTGAATCAGCTGGTCAAATGCCGTATTGGGGGGAAGGCTGCCCATCTCTGGCTCTTTTGCTCAAAATCCGAATAAACTATTCACTATTATGGCAAACCAGTCGAGATAAGACCTACACCAGCGGATGTATAATTGGAACATTCTCTTGTGGTTCTCAGTCATGAGTTCCCGGATGAGAATACCCCAACCGCTTTTCCTATAAAAAACACTGCAATCTTGTTTCAAAAAGGAGAACCCCGTGAGAACAGCCCGTCAGATTGCGCTCTTGGCGACCCTTGGCATGATTCTTTCTCCCGTTTTTGCGTTGGCGGAGCCCCAGTTGGGAGGGGAAACAACCCAGTACTACCTTGCTCAAAGTTTACCGCCACTGCAACCACCCGACCAGCCCTATAATTACGGCACACCGCAGTATGGTCAGCCGCCTTTACAGGGGTATGTGGTGACGGCGCCCCCGGGGACAGTCGTTTCAGCAACGGTGAATAGCGCGATTTCAAGTGAATACGCCCGTGTTGGCGATCGTTTTACAGCCACGCTGGGTGCACCGATTGTCGGTGGCAACAGTGTGATTCTGCCCGCCGGCAGCCAGGTGGAAGGGCAGGTTGTCATGGCGCGTCCGGCTGGTCGTGCCGGGAAAAACGGTGAATTGGAAGTGCGTTTTACGTCTGCCAGACTGCCCAATGGTCAGACGGTGCCGCTTTCTGCCCGTATTAAAACGGATGACGGAACCGGCGTCATTAAAGGTGGAACCACCGCTGGTCGCGTTGGTAAGGCTGCGTTGACCACTGGCGTTGGTGCTGGCTTGGGTGCTGCACTGGGGACGGCAATGGGCCCGCTTTCTGGTGGAAAGGTTGGCCGTGGCGCGATCTACGGTACAACGTTGGGTGCTGGTGTTGGCGCACTGGGTGCCGCCATGCAAAAGGGAACCCCGGCCGTTTTAGACTCCAGTCAGCCGATCGATATTGTGCTGGATCAGCCCTTGACCACAGCACCGGTTGACAATGGCGGTTATCAGCAGCAACCTAACTACTATCAACAACCCAATCAACAGTCCTATTATTAGGAAGACACTTCAGGGATGACCGGTTGAAAGATCGGTCATCCCCAATCCCTGAGTCAGCTTTGAATGCCAAATAGCAACC
>DATNQC010000092.1:0-6859 GCA_036702885.1 Oculatellaceae cyanobacterium
GTACAACAGGGGCCATTTTTATGGCTTCGGGACGTGTCCCGAAAACGGTTAAAACCTTTAGTTTGTTGGGGATACTCACAGGAAGCGTTCCATAGCTTGAAAACGCTTGTAATTATACCCCAAAGCCTCCGCTGACAGCGAGTCCCGAATCAAACGACTACTGATTCAGCGCCCTCATGGATGCAACGCTTTTGCGCTTAAGTATTGGTTTGCGGTTGCGTTTTCTTTTTATCCTGATGTGGGTCATGGTTGCCCGTCTTCAGGATGGGATCCAGTAGATTTTGGCCAAAAGTGGCAAAGAGGGCGCCCACCAGAATACCGCCGATGGGCAATGTTCCAAAGGCGGCAACCGGAAGAAGCGCTTTCCCGATGGCCATGCCAATCCCCGCCAGCTCCCAGGTGGCGACGGCGCGAGCGGTATATTTACCAGCGGCGATTGCTGTTTCTGTCGGGTCTTTTGTTTCATCGTAAGTTCGTTTAGTGTTTTTAACCACGTCAAAGCCCATAAAGCCCACCCCGAAGATACGCGATAGGCCTGTTCCCCAGTCTTTTCCGGTTCTTTTTTCAAATAATGCCTGGATGGGCTTGACATTCGCATTCCAAAGGGTCTGGCGTCCATAAGTTTTCCAGGTATCCGCCTGGGCCAGTTTCTTTGCGGAATCCAGTTGGAAGGGATTCCGGAAGTTTTTCAGATTCTGCTGAACCGTGCTTCGGTAGTTGTTCCAGTTGAGGTCTTTAAAGCCAATACTCTGGTTTCCCAGGCGTAGCCAGTCGGAATACGTTTTGATGGCTGCAGTGGAGGCGCCGTTGGCATTTCTGGAAAATCGTTGCTTCCATTTGGCGAATCTGGATGGTGTTGGCTGGGTGCTGGGTTGTACGCCAATGGCGGTGTTGAGTGCATAGGCTGCTCCTTCGCGAGTGCCCCAGCGAATCGCACTGCTGATCCATTGCTGGCCTATACTGACGTCTGTGTATTGCTCCGAAAGCCCGCGAGCGACGCCCAGGGATGCACCCAAGGGGATGTCCCCATGCGTCAAGGACTCAGCCCCTCTGGGCTGGACAATGGAGCGTTTGGGCATTTGTCCCATAAATCCGGCAGACGAAGTCCAGCCGGATGATGGGTCTACTCTATCCATCACCATAAAGAACCTAAACTATCCCCCTGTATACGCATAAAAACATGAAGTCTCATTTTTTTGCGTCAATTGTCGTAGGTTGAAAAATGATGCTTAAATGAAGCATTGGCTTTATGTTTGAGAGTGGAAGGCAGTCTGATGGCGAATCTGTACCAATTCAAAGTTCGTTTGGGCGTTATCCTGATTCGGGATGGGAAAATTCTGCTGGTTCGGCAGAACAACCGGCCTTTTTGGGTGTTTCCCGGTGGGACGTTGGAGCCGGGCGAAGGGTTGGAAGAGTGTGCCATCCGGGAAATGAAGGAGGAAGTCAATATTTCCGTCCGTATCAAAAAAACGCTGTACCTGGCAGACTTCATTCGTGAGGAGAACGGGGAGATTCGGCAGACGATTGATGTGTTCATGCTGGCGACGGATGAAGGTGGAACACCCATCATGGCAATGGATGAAAATTTGAACGAGATGGGCTTTTTCACCCCGGAGGAATTCGCAACCCTGGCGATCCAGCCGGAAGTGGCGGCGCGTCAGCTCGTAAAGGATTGGGCGACCGGTTTTAGTCAGGCCAGTGGTTTGTATTTGGGCAAATACGGCGTTAAAAGCTAAAAATTTCATTGCCCCTTCATAGGGGCCTGATTGTTATAGCGCCGTTTACACGTTTCCCATCGGTAGTTGCAAAGACGGGTATACTATACTTGAAACGTCATGAGGAAAGGTGCCGCATGGGCTTGCTTTCGCTTTCCGGTCTGTTATCCCGAAAAAAGATGACGAAAATCTCTTTAATGAGCGTGATTGGCGGGGTGGTTAGTCGACGGTTCTTTCGCGCTAAAAGAGCCAAGTGGGAAAGCATTCGGCCCGACTGCCTGGAATCGGTGCTGGATCTGCTAACGGCCTATGATGTTGCCCATGCGGCGGGCCGTCTGCTCAAGGAACGCCTCCGTTTTGAAAAGCCAGCGTTAACGGTTGAGCAAGCGGAATGCCGCCTCCGTGCGCTCCTGGCCCAGACAGATCAAAGTGACGCGAGTTCTTATGAGCAGGCTCGACTGCGCTTATTGGTTTCCAAGGCGCTGTTTTGCATGGAGGGCTTTCAGCTCAAGGCCTGTCGGTATGAAGCCGTCCAACGCGAGGGTCTGGCATTATTGCGCGGGATTCCGGCTTATAACGACCTGGATGGACGGCGATTCTTCCGCGCCGAACCGTTCACCCCGGAGGAATTGATTGGCGCGGCGCACCGTTGTTTGCATCTGTTGGATGATGGTTCGACGCATCAGTTTATTGTGTGGCTTTTGCAAAAAACGCCGAAAAGCGCTCCGGATTACATGATGCGCTTGCTGGTCACCACGTTTGGCGTAACGGATGCCGAACGCTTTGAAGACATTATGTTGCAGTGGATGATCGATTACCGGAATTTCAAATTAAACGAGACGAAAAAACAGGAACAATGGGTCGATACGTCTCTATCGATTGTGAATGGTGATACGCCAGCCCGCCTGGCTTTTGGGGCATTGGGGAAATTCCTGAAGCGTGGCTAGGCTGTTAATCAGATACATTAAAAGTTTCTAATTACTTAATTCACTGGTAAATTTTAGTTGATTAAGGTATTTTGCATAGTAATAAGTCAGTTTTCCGTTGGATGTGAACTATGTATATTTCAGCGCATTCAGGATTATATAACTCTGTTTCTTTTGGTATAAAAAGCGAGCGAGAACGTAACGCAGAAAAACTAGTAAGAGAACAGGCAGCGCAACGCAGGGCGGCAGAAAAAGCAGTGCAAGATGCTCGAGCTAGATTGCGAGCTTTTAAAGATAGAAAAAACCCGTTACTTAGGACAGATGGAACTGAAGTAGACGGAAAATAGGTGAATTTTAAGTTAAGATCGGGATTGTTCGATGGAACAATCTGTAACTGAATCGAATCTGATTCATCCATTAGAAGTTGCAAAAAAATAACGGGCAAACTTGCCCGTTATTTTTTAAGCTTTTGGAGGCGGCACCCAGATTCGAACTGGGGGTGAGAGTTTTGCAGACTCCTGCCTTACCACTTGGCCATGCCGCCCCATGCCCAACAAGCATAGGCTGAAACCGGGTAAAAATCAAGGCGTAAATTCATCCAAGCTATATCTGAATAAACGCCTTGATTCCCGGAACTCCGGGCTACACCCCGGAGCCAACAGCCTTTCCTTGCGCGGTAGCTTGATCCAGCGCAGCAATGCCTGGCAGTGTTTTGCCTTCCAGGAATTCCAGGCTGGCCCCACCGCCCGTGCTAACGTGGGTGTATCGTTTCGGCGCAATACCGAACTGCTCAATGGCGGCCACGGTATCGCCACCGCCAAGGACACTCCGGCATTTGCCTTGCTCGGTCAATTCCGCCAGAGTTTCCGCGACGGCCTTGGTGCCTTCCGCAAACCGGGGAAACTCAAAGACGCCGAGGGGGCCATTCCAAAGCACCAGCGGGCTTTCTTTGAGAATCCGGCGGATTTCTGCAATGGACTCAGGTCCAATATCCAGCCCCATCCAGCTGTCCGGGATAGCGTTTGCCGCGACCGTTTTGCTTTCTGCATCCGCCGCAAAGCGATCCGCAATGACAACATCACTGGCCAGCACAATGGACTTGCCAGAGGCTTTGGCGCTTTCCAGCAGTTGTTTTGCGGTATCCAGGTAGTCATCCTCCACCAGGGAGGCTCCAATGGCATACCCCTGCGCCTTAAGGAAAGTAAATAGCATTCCGCCGCCAATGATGAGATGGCGCACTTTCGGCAGGAGGTTTTCCAGCACGGTGATTTTGGTGGAGATTTTGCTTCCCCCGATGATGGCGGTTAGCGGTTCCTGGCTGTTCAACACCGAGGAAAGCGCCTGGATTTCCTTTTCCATAAGCAAACCGGCCACATTGGGGCTAAGGAAATGCGCCACGCCTTCCGTAGAGGCATGAGCTCGGTGTGCAGCGCCAAAGGCGTCATTGACGTAGATATCTCCTAAAGCCGCGAGCCTTTTGGCCAGCTCCGGGTCATTTTTTTCTTCACCAGGCTCAAAGCGGATATTCTCCAGCAACAGGATCTCGCCCGGCTTCATGCTTTGGGTTTGCTGGACGGTTGCTTCGGAGACAGGCTCTTTGGAGAAATATACGGGAATCTCAGATAGCAATTCCCGTAGACGAGTGGCCACAGGCTCTAAAGAGAATTCCGGGGAAACTTTACCCTTTGGGCGGCCCAGGTGGCTCATTACAACCACTTTGGCGCCGTGTTCGACCAGATATTTGAGTGTTGGGAGCGCTTCCCGGATGCGGGTATCGTCTGTGATTTTCCCCTCCTTATCCAGCGGGACATTGAAATCTTCTCGCACCAACGCCCGTTTTCCTTGCCAGTCCTGGATATCGCGAATCGTTTTCTTCATAACCAAGATCCTCTGCTTGATGAAACGGCAAATTTAGTTTAATGGCCGTGTATATTGCTGCAAACTGAAATGAAGCATGCTGCCACTGAATTCATGCTTTCCTGCAGGCGTACCGACATCACCTTCCCGTCTTTCTATCCGGTTTGGCGGGCCTATGGCTACTGTGGCCGCCCAACGTGACTTGCATACTGTACCCAAATGGAAGACGTTCTGCAATGAGACACCTCCTGTAAAGGTGCCTCTTAATGCCTTTCCTTATTGGGTGAAAATCTTTTCAAACAAAGCTTTTGAGTTGGAGAAACTGGGATCCTGACTGGCATGCAATGTACCCGGACGTTGACCATCCGCACACCCATCGCTATAGCAAAACTCCAGGAATAACTGGTCTTCCCCCGCCTGGTTGGGTGGGTCTTTACCATTCCAGTCAATGAGCATCCCATTCTGAACACCGGCATTGTCATTGAAGCCCGCGATTGTGGCGCCATTGTGCAGGATGACGCCTGCCTCATTCCGTTCCCAGTCGGCTTCTGTGGCTGGTTGATCAAAGCAGCCGTCCGCAAGGGCATCATCACAGATCTTGATGGCGTTCAAATGCTCCAGCATGTAGCTTCCATTACGGCCTGATACGATCTCTCCCTTGAGATATCCTATGTAACCCACTTCGTTAATGGCTGAAATTGTTTCCAGAAGAACGGTTTTTCGCTTGTTTTCCTGTTGACTCACCAAAACTTTCGGAACGGTGAATGTCGCAATCACCCCCAGGATGGATAGGGCAATGAGCAGTTCAGCCAAGGTAAAAGCGGCAGCTTTTTTCATGTATGACCTAGCTTCGAGCAATGATGGCAGGATTGTATCGGTCAAAAACACAGTTTCTTTATAAAAAAAAGAGGCTAGAAAATCATTAGCCAGCCCATGGCGGCGTACAAAACAGTCAACCCGAATAGAAGCAGGGCAAACAGGGTGCAGCATAGCGCTGCTGAAATGATGGAACGCTCTAATCCGCCAGCAAGCGCCCAAAAAATCGGGAAAATTAGGATCAGGTACCGGTGATTGCTAAAGAAAGTGCCGGCAAACAATAGGGGAAACAGGTTGAGTGCGACATACGTTTTGTAGGCAGGCTCCAGCTTGTGCCGGTACCAACCGAACACAATCAGTCCAAACGCAGTGGCCGCCAAGACTGGTCCAAGATGGATCGGGAGAACATGCTGTGCCCGCTGCCAAGGGCCGGGCCATCCTAAAAGATTAATGAACGACAAGACATAAAATGCCGCACATGAAAGACATAGAAACCCCGGTGCGGCCTCTCGGATTTTATGGAGCGGTTTCCATTCCGCAGAGGTATTATCCTTTTTGCCGCCCAATATCCAGGCGATGGCAAACACCAATAAAAGTCCCGAAAGTTTGGCGATCGGCAATTGTCCCCGGTAGTTGGCATGCATCTTCAGGTAAAGCCAGGGATCGCCCAGCCCCCACCAAAGATAGAGCGGATATAGAAAAACACCCGTCAGCGCAGCGAGTGCCAGCCATTTGTAAGGAGTCTTCAGCACCTGACCCCATAAATGCGCAATCATGGACATCGCTAGGCTTACGCCGTTAAAGCGGGTGAGACAGGCTGGCCAGGACAACAACACGGCAAGCAGGTAATGACGACGCTCCAATGCCAGGAAAAAGGAAATGGCAAGTGCCAGGAAGAGTGATTCCGTCAGAAATAGCGAACAGAAAAGACTTCCCGGATATAACGAAAGCAATAGAATGCTCACCCAGGCGGTTGGCCTGCCTGACTTTTGTCGAACCAATGAAAACAGCATCCATATGGCAATAAGAAATAGCAGGTTCGAGAGAATGAGGCCGCTGAGCAGGATGGCTTGTTCCGATTGCAAGCCTAGTCCGGTAAGTAGGACGGAAAAACCTTTGCTGAGCCAAGGGTATAAAGGATAAAACGTGATGGATTGGTGCTGCGTCGTGCCGTCATATGCATAGCCGTATTGCGAAATATCCAGATACCAGAAGCCATCCCACATTTTGGCAAAGTCGGTGAAAGTCCGGGAAGTGGGCTCCAGTGAGAACGGATGTATCGCAAAGGGGCTGCCGCTTGGGGAAGGGCTATTGAATAAAAAACGATACCCGCACAAAACAGTGTTGACCCAAGCCGGATGTCCGGCAGCCCAAAAACCGGCCAGAACAATCAATCGGCTCAGCAAAAACACGCCAAAAATGCCTAATGCATCTTGAATTCCTTGTTGGCTGACAGAAAAATGCTGTTTCAGCCAGAAGATAGGGTTCCAGGCTTGCAGTGCGCGCTTTGATATCATGGCTGACAGGCATCCTTGAGCAATGCAT
>DATNQC010000101.1:0-3013 GCA_036702885.1 Oculatellaceae cyanobacterium
GGGTTCATGGGGTCTATGTGGAGGATGTTGAGAAGTCGGACCTTTACGCCAGCGCCGCATTATGGGACAATCCTAGTAAATGCTGAGGATCTCTTTGCCTATTGAAAGCATGAGGTTGCCCCTTTTGAAGATGTGTTCGCCCTACTTTTCGCGCTTGGCTGCCCTGTTGTTCGTTTCGGTTGGGGTCCTCCACTATGCAGCCTGGGCTGAGGATTCCTTGCCGCCAGCTGGGGATATTCCGGCGGAAGAATCCACGCCAACCCCGTTGAGCGAATTTGCGCCGGATGACATTCGTCCCGCGCGTGGGCAGCGATATGACCAGGGTTTGACCATTACCCGGATTTCCATTGAAGGGAATCGGCTCATCAATGAGCAAAAGATTAAGGATACGATGTTGATTCGGCCTGGCAGCATCTATAGTAAATCTGCGCTGAAGGAAGACCTGCGCCGGATTTACGATATGGGCTACTTCACCGAAAAAATCAAAGCGGTGCCGGTCTCAACCAGCGAAGGGATTTCACTGCGCATTGTGGTGCAGGAAAACGCACCAGTGACCGGTGTCAAGATTGAGGGCAACACGCTGATTAGTGACAGCGAGTTACAGGCCATCTTTGCCGGGCAGACGGGGTTGCCGCAAAATATTGGCCAGCTGAACGAAAGCATCGAGAAAATTGAAAAGCTCTATGCCGATAAAGGCTTTGTACTAGCCCGCGTCACCGGTATTGAAGATGATCCCGATGGTGTGATCAACCTGAAGATCAACGAGGGAATCATTGACAAGGTGCAATTTGTCGGTAACCGCAAGACGAAAGATTACGTCCTCAAGCGGATGATGAATACCGATGCGGGAAAAGTCTACAACGAGAAAGTCCTGGCCGAGGATTTGAAACGAATCTTTGGCACGCAGGCGTATTCCGATGTTCGCCGTGTCATTACCGCATCACCGGATAATCCGGATAAATACAACCTCACCATTGAGGTGGATGAAAAACGTACGGGCGCCATCTCCCTGGGGGGCGGGGTGGATACCGCAACTGGCCTGTTCGGCTCCATTGGTTATAACGATCCCAACTTCTTAGGTCGTGGGCAGAATATCAACTCGGTGTTTGCCGTGGGGACCGGTGTTCTGTATCGGAATAAAGACGTTCAGGCGGATACGCGCACCTTCCAGTTTGACGTGGGTTGGAGCGATCCGAGCTTCATGAACACGTATAACTCTGTCAGCGCCAATGCATACGGGCGAAATCTGGCCAGCTTCAATATCCCGCTGGGTGTTGAGCGTCGGATTGGCGCCGAGTTGGGCTGGGGCGCCCCCCTGCTGAAGCTCCGCAATACGGCAATTGGGCTGAGTCTCCGGGGTGAGACAGTGAACATGAAGGAATATGCGGACAGATCCGATTTGGCAGAATTCAACATCACCAAAGAGCAGCGTAAGAAGCAACTGGAAGGCGGGACCTATATCAGCCTGTCTCCCACAATAGCCTTTGATACCCGTGACAACCGCTTCTCGCCCACCACGGGCTGGTTGAGTACAATTTCGCTGACCGGGGCTTATGGTATCGGCAACGATTCATATACGGGGGTGGCAGCCAATGTGCGGCGTTACCTCAAGATTCGGGACGGCATTACGCTGGCTCTGAACGCGCAAGGTGGCACCACGTTGCTGGGTGATGTGCCCGACTTCAACATGTACCGACTGGGCGGAACGTATTCAGTCCGCGGCTTCCAGGAAGGCGGTCTGGGGATTGGCAATGGCTTCCTCATGGGGTCTGCCGAATTACGGGCAAAGGTGCCGCTCTTTGGAAAACTCAAGACGATTCCGGTGCTGAATACGTTAACAGCCGTGGGCTTTGTGGATGCCGGAACCTTGATGGGCGAATCAGATCTCAACAAGATCTTCAACCGGCCCGGCAATGGCCTTGCAACCGGTTTTGGCGTCCGCTTCAATATGCCTGGCGTGGGTCCCATTCGGATCGATTATGCAATTCCTTTGACCGGCAAGGGAGACTACACGCGGTACTGGAGCTTTGGAATTGGCGAAAAGTTCTAACGATGCGCTTGGAACAAAATGCTTTGTTTGACATCGAGCAGGTATAACAAAGTGTATAATGACGAAACTGGAAACTGGTGAACTGTTTTTTTAAAGAGGAGCCCTCGTTTCATGAAGCGTTTCTTAACTTTGGCTGTATCCATGCTGGTTGCTGTATTTGGCGCACTGCAAGCGTATGCGGCGGATAGCATTGGTACGGTTGATTACGATAAGCTGCTGCGTTCTTACAACAAAGCCCAACTGTTCAGCGATGACATGAAAATCAAGGAGCAGGATCTGGAAAAAATGCGGGCTGAGTTTGTAAAACAGATCCGCGAAGCTAAAACGAAACAACCCAACAACCCGGTGGCTGTTGAGCAGCTTCAAAAAACACTGGAAGAAAAACTGAACACCAAGCTCAACGAGTACCGTAACTTCCAGGAAGCTCAAGCAAAAGCGCTGGAAAACGAAATGAATACTGCGATTGAAACTGTTGCAAGAAGCAAAAACCTGTCTGTCATTCTTGCCAAGCAAACGGTTTTTGTTGGTGGCACCGATATCACCAATGAAGTGTTGGCGCGCTTGAATGCCGGAACGCCGACTGCTTCCAGCGGAAAATAAGTCGCTGCTTTAGTTCGTGAAAGCGTTAAAAGCCGGATGGATTCCCATCCGGCTTTTTGCTGGCAAGTTTTACAGATATTTACCTGATGGCTTGTTACAATTGGGCGCATGAGAGACTCTGCCGTTCCTGGCGTTCAAGGCGCCTATCAAACCCTACACTCTACGAGCGTTGATCCTGCCAAGGCCACGCCCATGGTGGCGCAATACCTAGACGTGAAATCCCAGTATCCGGGCGTGATTTTGTTGTATCGGATGGGGGATTTTTACGAGACTTTTTTTGAGGATGCGCTCATTGCGTCGCGTGTGCTGGAAATTACATTAACCGGTCGGGATGCTGGGCAATATGGGCGCATTCCAATGGCA
>DATNQC010000104.1:0-2657 GCA_036702885.1 Oculatellaceae cyanobacterium
CCCTCTGGTGACCAACGCGGTAAGGTTTTAATTCGGGATCTTGTGGTTCTGGGCGCCACGGGCATCGGAACAATTCTGGCTACCAAAAAATTCATGCCTTTACCAACGCTCAAAGATGGCATGGAAGAGGTTGCCCAACTCGGTGAAACCCTCAAGGAGTACGGGAAAAAATACGCCGATCTGTTGGAGCTGGATGCCTTTAAAAATGCACGGACTCACCTGAGTCGCGAAGAGTTTGAAAAGGTGGTTTCAACCATCAAATCCAGGGGCGGCAATGCCGAGCTGGATGAAATATTGCCGGTGGGGGCTGACCTGACGGAAATCAAAGGTTTCCGCGCCCAGCTCCATGATATGATTCGCCGAGCTGGCCAAAAAGATTCCGCTGGCAAAATTATGGACGACGATGGCGAACTGGTCGCCATGATCCGATTTTTCACCGTGGGCTTGGCTTCCGTATTGAGTGGTCTTACCGGCGGGATTATCGCGAACAAAATCAACAAAGTGAAAGATCCGAACGCAACGGCAAACATGGCGAAAGAGGGCTGCTTCCAATTCATTGCAAACATCGCCCTTTGCGCCGTCGGCGCCAGCATCGCCCTTATTCTGATGAAAATCCCTGCTGTCGCAAAACAAATCGGCAAGCTCGGCGCTTTAGCCAAACTGGTCAGAACCGTAGGAATCATGGTTGGCTTGTCCCTTGGGATTTTTGGCGGCGGAATCATCGCCAACAAGCTTGGTCAGCGCTACATCAACCCCCTAATTGACCGTATGAATGGCAGAAGCCCTGAAGAAAGCGCTAAAACTGCTGGTGGTAAGCGAAAAATCGAATTTGCCGATGCGATTCTCCACTTGGATGACCTGCCAACCGCTTTGGCGCTTGCCGGCTTTGCAGCGGTTGAACCTATCCTGCCCTGGTTCTTCGCTTTCTCAGGCTATCGCACTGGTATCGGCTACCGGAACGATGAAGAATCAAAGCACAATAAGAAGCAACCTCAGTTAGCAGCGCCAATGCCCACCCAAGCTGCCTTTAGTGCATTCCCTCCGACGTTTCCTGCTGCTAGCCCTACTCAAACTGCCCAACCGTTCTCACTTCCGCAAGCTTTCAGCCCGTTTCAGTCATTAAGCCCCAATCAGGGAACCATGCCTTACCAGATTTCCTAAAATTCAAGTGGTGAGGGGAACTTTTCACCGTAGCCATCTTCGCCCTGACGGTTGAGGATGGCTTTATTATTGCCGCGAAGTGCTTCTATATTCCCCAATCGGCTAACCAGGGTAATAGACATCCGGGGAATAGGTTCACCCCTGAAAAAACGATATCATTCTTACACAAGCAAAAATAAATTTACTTAAGCTCAAACGTACTTTCCACGCTTTACCACTCGTGCCCTTTGGTCAACAAAGGGCCTTTTTATTGGGAAAACCGACATAACCGTGCAAAACACAGCACGGGCTGTAAGATTCCAGGAGGCCATTCAGCGATTGCTGCCCAAGCGCATGATTATTCCTGCGGCAATGGTTTATCCGCCAATGCCGCTTCCTCTTCCAGCGCCTCAATCGATTCCGACTTGGTCAGTATCGCTGCTTCCAGCTTTTCCTGACGAATCTCGGCATCCACCGTTGGTTCCGACGGCTCTGGCGGCGGTAAGGTCACTTCCTGGACCAAGCGTCCACTCGACGTGGCTGGGTACTGATCCCCCAGATAAGCATCCAGACCGTACAATTCATCGTAATCGTCAAAAGCTTCTTCCGGGTTGTAGTCCCGCTCCGGATACGACAAAACGCCATGATCCTCAATCACCATTCGACTTTGCTCCGTACGAAAAACGGCTTTAGGCTTGCGCTGGGTCATGGTGATCATACCTCCGCAAAAATGAGCCGGTGGTTGCAAGCTCATATATAAAGTGAGGGAAAGAGAATTCTCATTGTAGCGGAATCACCTGTATCCTAAATTAGACAGATAGGCAATTTTTGTAGAAAAAGGTTCTTGTGATGCTCAACGAACCGCTTTACGAATTGCTCTCCTGACTTTTAACGCCCGATTCCAGTTCATCATTGCCATTTTGCTGTAATTTAAGTCCGCATAAATAATGCTACCAAGAATTTATAGAATGTTCATATTAGTTTTCCTGGAACAACTTTTTATTTAACGCACTCACTGCAAATCAGTCATTTCCCTCAGTTTTGCCTGTGCTGAGTGAAGAATGCACTAAAACACTCAACTCCCAATTGAAAATTTACACGTTTCAAAACGACCCGTATTGCATGCTGTGAAAAATGCTTCACAGATCAACGGTGCATAAGCACCCCAAGACAATGCCAACGACCTAGACATCACCTCCTCCAGATAACACTCAATGGTTTATGCGATTTCTAATCCCATCAGTTTGGCGCCAGCAATGAACGTTTGCTGGAAGGCATCCAAACCATGCGTTCCGCCATTCACCGCTTTTCGTGCAGTTCTATAATCGCCACGTGCTAACGCCTGACGAATGGTATTTTCCCGATCCTTTAGAAAGCAAGCCAGGATACGGGCGGCAATATCCGGCTCATTGGCGAGTTCCGGATGTTCCAGAAGCTGATTCCCAAGCCCAAGCCGCTGGGAATACACCTGATAATTATGACGACCTGTCAATTGAATAAAGCCCCGCCCCTTAAAG
>DATNQC010000106.1:0-2226 GCA_036702885.1 Oculatellaceae cyanobacterium
ATTCTTCAAGAGCATGTCTCCGCCTATTTACAGGCAGGGGCTCTGGCGGTGGGCGTCGGCAATCCATTGCTTCCTAAAGAGTTTCTATTGAGACGGGATGCATCAGAACTCCGCGCGCATGCCTCGCAGTTTTTACAGGCAGCGCTTGGATAAGCGACTACGCGAGATTCGATAGGAATTTCCAGGGATCCTGGGCAACACCGTTTTGGTGCACCTCAAAATGGAGGTGGTTTCCACTGGAGTTTCCGGTCGTACCGACATAGCCCAGCACCTGGCCTTGCTCAATCCGTTGCCCATCTTTAAATTCACCAAAGCGGCTCAAGTGAAAATACTTGGTCACAAGACCATTGCCATGATCAATGGTCACCGAATTGCCTGCTCCACCATTGTTTGGTTTGATTCGGATCGTACCGCCCTTCACCGCATAGATTGGCGTACCGGCAGGAGCGGCAAAATCATTGCCCTGATGCTTCCTTCCCGGTCTTGCCGCGCCAAAGTTGCCACCGGTTCCGGGCTTCTTAATGTATTTTTTATCCAAGGGCAGGATAAACCCTGCCGCATTAGGCTTTTGGTTGGAAATTGGCGCTGCACCTGCAGCAGAATTCGTTCCTCCCATAAGCCCATTCATGGCAGTTTGTATAAAGTTTTGGGGATTCGACATAATTCCGGCAAGCAATTCCGGAAGTCCGGTCAACACACTGCTCATCATCGTATTAACTTGTGCTTGCAGCATCAAAAATGATTGAGAAATTCCCAAATTTGGTAGGTTCGCAGTCCAAGCAGCCTGAGCTGAATTCAGGCCGGACAGGGCGTTTCCACTGAGAGGGTACAAACTGGCATTGGTGGGAGAGAAGCCCGACAATGCAGGGAGTGCAGAATTTGCCCCCTGCGTTAATGGTTGCCAATTCGGCCCTAAAGCTACAAAAGGGTTAACACCCGTCACCAACTCAGACCTCACTCTTAAGCTCTCGGACATTCCGCCATAGCGAATGCCCAGGCGCTTTCTCTCTCGCAAAACTTCTACTCGACTATATCAATAAAACCCTTACAGCACTCGAAATTGCCCGTTTATTCAATTTAAATATAATTAAAGTTCATTTTCATCCGGAAAACACAGCATACCCTGATTGAAAAACATCTACTCCCCAAACACCGCACTGAAGAAAAGGAAAAGGCATCCTTTTGGGATGCCCGCAAAGAGAGAGCTTAAGTTTAAGAGAGCGCGTTGAAATCCATTTCAGCGTTGATGTCGAATCGTTTGGGGCAAGAATCGGCTTTCGGAAACGACTGCTTACCGTTTTCGACAAAACACTGCAATCATCCAAAAATGACGCTTCAGTTTTCTCGTGACTTCGACATCAGACTTGAGGGTTTTCCACCTCCCAGTGGCGAGGCACATAGCCTGCACAATAAAATAAAAACAATCAAAAAAACCAAATTGCTCAAATACCACTGTCATGTTGAAACTTCGTAATACACGCCCTAGCTCGGCAAAAGCCTCTGATTGAAGAACAAATACATTTGGCGGATAATACCCACGAAGCGTCCCTTAATCCGGTCAACTACTGATGAGCCTCTCCCTGAGCGAAAAGCCGGCTCCAAAAAAGGCTGAAACGCAGGCAATAGAAGAAAAACAAAATAACAGCGGTTCAAGCGCAATTCCGAAAATCATTCGGGACACTTTGGCTTGCTTCCGCTCTGTTCAGTTGGCCATTACACTGCTGGCCCTGCTTGCTGTAGCCACGCTCGCAGGCGTTTTTCTGCCACAGGAAGGCCTGGTCGATATCGCCCAAATAAAGCGCGACTTTGGCCCTAACTATCGCATGATGAAAGCAATGGGGCTATTCAACGTCTACTCGTCCTATTGGTTCATCACGCTGGAAGTGTTGTTTTTCTTCAACCTGCTGTTTGGCAGCTTTAAATGGCTCAGGCCCGCTGCACTCGCTGCCACCCAAAAAAGCTTCTGCACAGCACGGCAAATCTCAGCCGCCAAGGAACGCATTCAGGTGGAATCCAGCCAATCGGTGGAAGCCACCGCCGCACAGGTGATTGGGCTCCTGAAAAGCGCCCGCTATCAAGTCCATGAAGCTGCCAAGTCCCCTGATGGCGAGCGCCTGCTATACGCCACCAAAGGAAACTGGAGCCGCTTTGGCCCGGCAGTTGCGCATACGGGCATTCTACTCTTGCTGATTGCATCGGTGTACGGAGTGTTTACTGGTTTTAAGG
>DATNQC010000107.1:0-8091 GCA_036702885.1 Oculatellaceae cyanobacterium
ATTTAAGCGTTTTGCAAAATCTGGAATTTTTTTCAGGAGTCTACGGCCTATCCGGCAAACGCAAGCGGGATGCCATCCGCGGCATGACTGAAACCTTCGCCCTTCGGCCCTATCTGGATGAAAAGGCGGATTCCCTGCCGCTGGGCTTCAAGCAACGCTTGGCGCTTGCCTGTTCCGTCATGCATAATCCGGAAGTCCTGTTCCTGGATGAACCCACTTCCGGCGTCGATCCCATCACCCGGCGGGAGTTCTGGACGCACATTAACGGCATGGTGGAAAACGGCGTCACCGTCATGGTCACCACGCACTTTATGGATGAAGCCGAGTACTGCGACCGCATCGCGCTGGTTTATCGGGGACAAATCATTGCCATGGGCGAACCCGATCACCTGAAGCAGCAGGCCAGTACAGAGGACATGCCGGATCCCACGATGGAGGAAACGTTCATCGCGCTCATCCGCGCGTTTGATGAACAGAACCCGGAGTTGAGCGTCGCATGAGCCTGTTCAAACCACTACGCCGCCTGAAGGGACTGGTGTTCAAGGAATGCCTGCAAATCGTGCGCGATCCGAGCAGCATTCTCATCGCCTTTGTACTGCCCTGCCTGCTGATGTTTCTGTTTGGCTACGGCGTTTCACTGGATACCGCCAATGTCCGGCTGGGTGTTGCAGTAGAGCGGCAAACACCGGAAACCGATCAGATTTTGCGCGCATTTGAAGGCTCCCGCTATTTTGAGGTCACCACGGCACATGATCGCAGAACGCTGGAGCCTGCCCTCATGGCGGGTCATTTGCGGGGCATTGTGGTCTTGCCGACCGATTTTTCAAAAATTTCTCTCACAGGAATGGGGAGGCGAACGCCGCTTCAGACCATTGCAGACGGCAGCGAACCCAACACCGCAAGCTTTGTGCAGAATTATGTTCAGGCGACCTGGAGCACCTGGCTGGCGCGTCGCAATCTGACGCAATCAACGCCGCCCCAAACCAAGCAAATGCCCGGGCAGGCGCAAGTGGTTCCAAAAGTCTGGTTCAATCAGCAACTCATCAGCCGCTACACGCTGCTGCCGGGTGCGATTCCGATCATCGTCACGCTCGTCGGCACCCTACTCACCACTTTGGTTGTGGCGCGGGAATGGGACCGCGGCACCATGGAAGCGCTGATTTCCACGCCAGTCAGCATTGGCGAAATTCTGCTTGGCAAATTTATTCCCTATTTTGTACTGGGCATGGGCACGTTGTATTTCTGCACGCTCGTTTCCTGCCTGTGGTATGAAGTCCCGTTTCGCGGCAGTCTGTTTGCGCTGACCACCGCATCCGCGTTGTACATGCTCAATGCGTTGGGCATCGGATTGTTCATTTCCAGCGCGACCAAAAACCAGTTTGCAGCCGCCCAGGCATCGCTGTTTGTGGCCTTCCTGCCCGCCTTTCTATTATCGGGATACCTCTATGAAATCAGCAGCATGCCCAAATGGGTGCAGCATATCACGCTGATTTTTCCCGTGCGTTATTTTGTGAGCAGTCTGCGCACCATTTTTCTCGCGGGAGACGTCTGGGGCGTCCTGCTGCCAGCCTGCGCCAAAATGCTAGCCATTGCCGCGCTGTTATACCTGTTGATTGCCACCAAAACCGCCAAGCGGCTGGATTGAGGAATCGTCATGCTGAACCGGATTAAAGCGCTGATTATCAAGGAACTGCTTGCTGTTTGGCGTGACAAGAAAAGCCGGGTGCTGCTGGTGCTTCCACCCATGCTGATGCTGGTGATTTTTTCTTACGCCGTCACATTGGAAGTCAAAAATGTCACCATCGGCATCCTCAATCAGGATCGCGGTCCCTATTCCAGAGAGTTGCTGCGCCGCGTTCAAGGTTCTCCCACCTTTCCGCAAATCATCTTTTTGAAAAATCCGCAAGAGGCGCAACATCTCATCGACTCGGAAAAGGCCTTGCTGATTATGCATTTGCAATCCGATTTTTCCGAACGGATCGCAGGCGGCAAAATGGCCGATGTACAGGTGATTCTGGACGGCCGGCGGATGAACTCCGCACAAATTGTACAAGGCTATATCACGCAAATTGTCACGCACTTCAATCGCGATGTGGTCAACCGCACCCTGAAGCAAGTCAACACGGAAGACACGCTGGCCGCCCGAAACTGGTTCAACCCCAACCTGGAATACGTCTGGTTCACGGTGCCAAGCCTGGTGGGCGTGCTATGCCTCACCATTACGCTGAACGTCACCTCGCTTTCCGTGGCGCGGGAAAGAGAGCTTGGCACGTTTGACCAACTACTGGTTTCCCCGCTTCTACCCTTTGAAATTCTGATCGGCAAAACCGCCCCAGCCATGATTATCGGTTTGCTGGAAGGCACCTTGATGATTCTGGCAGGCATTTTCCTGTTCAAAGTGTCGTTTTGGGGTTCTATGCCGTCGTTGTACATTGGTATGTTTTTTTTCCTGATGTCCATTACGGGCATCGGACTTTTTATTTCCTCTCTGGCCAAAACGCAGCAGCAGGCTTTATTAGGGTCTTTTCTGTTTTCCAACCCGGCAATTATTCTATCCGGTTATGCCACGCCCATTGAAAACATGCCGGACTGGCTTCAGCCCGTCACCCTCATCAATCCGCTCCGCTATTTTCTCGTCATTGTAAAAGGCTGCTTTTTGAAAGCGATCCCGGAAAACGTGATTTGGGATAACACCTGGCCGCTGATCATCATTGGCGTTTCCACACTGACGGGCGCTGGCTGGTTCTTCCGAAGGAGGTTGGGATGAGGCACAAACACCCATGTTTGGCGCTGGCAATGTTATGCGCAATACATTGGTTTCAGCCTGCGGATGGCATCAAACCTGAAATCCCGGTGGATCTACCGCCGCAGTGGGTGGAAGCACCCGCACTGCTCTCCGGGCAAGCAACGGCCACCTTGCAGAGCCGCATGCCGGATCGGCGCTGGTGGCTAGCGTTTCAGGATAACTGTCTCTCGGAATACATTCAAACAGCCATCACCAACAGCCCCAACCTCCGGGCTTCGCTGGAGCGCATTGCGCAAGCCCGCGCGCAGGTCAGGCAGGCCATCGGCGATCAATTGCCCGTCGTCAAAGGCGCTATTAACGGCGGGCAGGTCAATATTCCTTCAGAGCTCCATAAAAATATCAAACTCCCAATCCCTCAGAATAATCCGCTTTTTAGCAGTTTTAACAACCTGAATAATTTGTCTCCATTTTCTCTAAAGCGGCTGAATTTCCTCACGCTCCTGGGTTCTGCCTCTTATGAAGCGGATATCTGGGGCAAGTACTGGGACATCACCAAATCCGCCCGAAAAGAAGTGCAGGCCAGCGAAGCAGACACCCGAGCTTCAGAAGTCATGCTGCAAGCAGAAGTGGCTATGGCCTATTTTGACCTGCTCCGCGCAGAAGCGCTTTACTGCCTGACTGAGCGCATTGTGGACAAGATGAAAGAAACCCGCGATCTCATGGCGCTACTGTATCAGAATGGGCTGGAAACCATTGATAACCTGCTTCGGATAGAGCGGGACATTGCGGAACGCGAAGCCGACCTGAACGCCTACAAGCAGAATATGAGCCTGGCCGCGCATGAACTGTCCACACTCACCGGCATGCCGCCCCAGACCTACAGTAAAATGCCACGCTCCCGGTTAGAACAAGTGACCGTTCCGGTTTGCCTAGATACGGGTCTGCCGCTGGTCGTCATTGCACAACGCCCGGATGTAGCCGCGCAGGAGCTTCGGCTGGAGCGGGCAGGGATTAACGTTCGGGTGGCGCGCAAAAAGTTCCTGCCCACCATTCGCGTGTCGGACTTCTTTGGTTTTACAGCCGTCAAAGGCGGCCAGGTGCTGGATGGCAGCAGTTTTATCAATGCCATCATCGGCAATGGGGAACATACGTTTTTCCAGGGCGGAAAAGTCCTGGCGAATCTTCGGTTGGAGCAGGCTCGCCAGCGGGAGCAGATTGAAACGTACCGACAGACGATCTTGACGGCGCTAAAAGAAGTTGAAGACAGCCTAAGTAAACTACTCAGGGCCTATGAAGATCAGGAAACCAACGATCAGGAACGCAAGGCCAGTAGCCAGGTGTTGCAAGTCACGCAGGCCCTGTATCAAAACGGCTTGCGCGCCCGGTTGGATGTGTTGAAAGCCGAAAACGAGCTGTTGCTGAGAGAAGTCCGCGCCATCCAGGCCAAAGCGGACAAGCTCGTCGCCACCGTCGAACTCTACAAAGCCCTGGGTGGTGGGTATTAAACTATCAGCTTCAAAATAAGCAATTTTATTCTTTGATACTTTAAGGGATGTTTTGAACTTCCCTCTTTTTTCTTATTCAATAAGGCAGAGGGAGAAGTTTACCTGGTTTCACAGTCACTTCTATAGGTGCGCGTAGCAGTAGTGCAGCTAAGAGTGATAGCTACGCTAGCTCAAGCTACGCCTCAAGAACAGGTCCGTCAACTTGCTGCTATACTTCAATCAGGGAAGTTTAACAACCAAACCCTCCCTCCCAAGGTACGACGAATGCCTGCACAACAAGCCTTGAGCGGAACAAGCACAAAGACGAAAATTACCCTGGTATCATACCAATAACAAGGCCTTTATTGAAACAATTAAATTCCTCTAACATTTTTGTGCATCAGCAGGTCGTACTTTAATTCCGTATGACGTTCGCCGTATTGCCTCCTATATGTATCAGCCTGCTTTCCAATAAAGCATTCCAGGAGCCAAGATCGCGCCAATTTAAATTTTCCGGGATGAACATCACCGCGCGATCCGTTTTTTCCAGCACCGCATGATCGATAGAAAGCACCGGGCATCGCGCCAATTCGGCTTCATCCAGCCTGCTCCAATTCTCCTCCCGTCGGGCAGCCTGCGCCGCGCAGCGGGAGGCTTCGTAAATTTCTGGCGAAAACTGCTGGAGTTGCGCCAGCATGACGTATGCCTTCACCAAATACAGGCCACTATTCCAAAAATACCGCCCGGATGCCACATATTGCGCCGCCGCATCGGCATCCGGCTTTTCAATAAATGCGGCAACCTGAAAGCTATTTTTGCTTTCCGAAAGAGGCTCTCCCCGCAGAATATAACCATAATCCGGCTTTGGGCTTGTCGGAGGAATGCCAAATAATACCCAAGCATCCGAAAGCGCCATCGGCACCGCCTGCTGGACAGCGACGTGGAAAGCCTCCGTGTTCATCGTTAAATCCGACGGGGTCACCAGTAATAAACCCTCAGGATCTTCAGCCACCACATCCCAGGCAGCCACGGCCATGGCTGGCGCAGTATTGCGACCCACCGGCTCCAGCAGAACGCGGCGCGGCTGAACCTGAATCGCGTGGAGTTGTTCCACTACCGTCAAACGGTGACGCGCATTACAGACCACCGACGGCGGCGCCGCATGCGCCAGCCCTGTCAAACGCATGGCTGCTTCCTGCAACAGGCTATGCTCGGTGATAAGTGGCAGAAACTGCTTAGGGGTGTCCTGCGTGGATAAGGGCCACAACCGCGCCCCCACTCCACCCGCCAAAATCATTGGAAATAACCTGGGCATGAAACTCCTTTGAGAGGCGGAAAATTGCCCGACCCCTCGCATCCCCTACGGCTCATCACAAACCAGATTTACCACAAAAATCAGCGCCGGAATATTCATGGCCAACCTGAAAAGACGGATAAATCACCCTGATGCAGATAACTGAATGCCCTCCAGCGTTTTCCGCATCAAATAATCTGTCCGCAAAAAGCCATTCCCCACCGGCGTGTCCACTTCCCGGACAATTTCAAATCCCATTTTTCGATAAAACGCTACCGCCGGATTGGCGCGATTCACCTTCAATTCCAGGTGGCGGCACTGTGCGGCTCTCGCATCCGCCTCCACGCGATTCATCAAGGCTGCGCCGCCGCCCTTGCTTTTGAATTCCGGCAACAGGTACAGTTTGTATACTGTCACCGTGGTTTCATCATGGTGATAGGACACAAACCCAACCGCCGCACTGCCATCCAGCATAGCAAGCAGCAAAAAGCGATGCCCCCAGGCTTGCATCTGCTCTTGCAAGGCTGCATCACTGTATTCCCGCGCCAGTTCATGCGCCATGAACTCCGGCGTGAGAATATCCCGGTATGCCACCGCCCAGGATTTTTCGGCAATTTCCCGAATCACCGGGCAATCCTGCGTATCCGCCAGACGAATCACCCATTGCACCGTGGAACAAGAGGACAAGGACATACCAACCAGCACCTTTCATGATGTACTAAGCATGATCTTAGGTCGCAAAACCGGACGCGTCCAGCGGAACCGTCGCATTTTTCAAGCGTCTCCGACTCCGCTAGAATACGGTTAGCAAAAAGGACTTTACCATGGTCGAGGAAGTGCGCGGGCTCAATCCCTTCATTCTGCCACAATCTCCCCTGTACAAGGCGGCGATCAAGGCAAAAATGCTCAAGCAGAAGCAAGCCGCGGAACCCTCCCTATACTTTAACGTGAGCCGCGTTACGCAACTTTTGAACCGTTACAACGCAAAAAAATGGACCTTTGAGAACCTCAAAAACTTCCCCCTCTCTATTCTGACGCCGGAAGAGCGCCAATTTATCTGGTATTTGCAGCGGAACCCGCATCTGTTTAAAAAACTGGCCGCGCTGGATCGCCAACCGGAAACGCTCAGCACCAAGGATATTAAAATCGCCGCCCAACTGGCCGACAATACCATGACACTATCCTCCAAGGATATCGAGGATTTACAGGAACTGCCGCCGCTTCGGCCAAACCAGATGCCGCATGACAAACCACCCGCCCTGCATGAGAATGAGGTCGTTGATTTCCTGAAAAAGCTCTTCCCGCAAGGACTCCAGTTTGAGGCATTGCGGGACGTCAAGCCGAATTTCCCGCTCAGCAGCCGGGAGGCGGAAATCTGGCAATTACTGCAACTACGCTCCGTGCAAAAAATTCTGTACAACCTGACCCGTCCCACCAACGGACAAATCACTCCGGATATCATCCGCACCCTGCTGAGCTTATTGTGGAATCCATCGGTTCTGGGTACGGCGCCTATCATCTTCCTGAAGTCGCCACCGTTGGATGAGGATGAGGAAATCGACGTGCCGGTAGCGGAAGAGGTCACGGAAACCGAGCTGGAGGAGCAGCCCCCGCCACGAGGCTTCCGCCTGCGTCCCAAGATTGCGCTGCACGCAAGCGCGCTCAAGCAAATGCTGCATCGCATCAGCCCCAATACCGATCACGCCACGCTCGCGCAATTGAGAACCTACAAGCCGCAAACGGAGGAAGAAGCGCGCATGCTGGATCTGTTGCGGCAAGCGGGCATTTTCAAGTTGCTCTCCGGGCAGGATCACGACCCGAACGACCTGAGCGTCGAGGACATCGAGCTGGCCCTGGTGGAAAAAACGCTCATTCTGTCCGATCCTTTCATCACGCTGGTTATTTTGCCGTAATGCAAATTAAAATTCTTGCAGAACAAAAGCCAAACACGTTGACTACGGCGGCTTACTGCGCCTTGCTGCCGCGTCGCGCATTTTCGTTTCATTTGATTTGCGTTCTGGGTTTTTCGGGATTTTTTTAAAAGATGCGGATTGCCACAGCGCGGCTGCGCCTTGCAATAACAGGCGTTCAGGTTTATCACGGAATAAATAGGTTATTGCAAACCTTCTCGGGAAGGCGTGGCAATCGCATCTTTATGGTATGGAAAACGCGCGCGGTTCCAGCCTGCCGGGTGTCCACTGTTTTATCCCTGGCATTGATCCCAGTATGACAATAATTCTTCAAAAAGCATAGCGAAGAATTTTTACGATTTTTCGCGGAATAAATCGCCATTTGACGCAGTTCATTCACCAATGAATTAATTCGCCTCGTTTGCTTTTTCGCAAGGCAAATCCACACCCCGAAACGCCAGCCAGAGCGGCAACAGCGTCAGCAATACAACATTCAACACATGCACATTTTGCAACAGCGTAAAACCTGCAATCTGCAATACGCTGAACCACACCCCAAAGCGATACAGCCAGTGATTTTGCGGCAATGCCAACGCCAGCGGCAAAAACATCACCACATACCAGGGATGAAATTTGGCGCTCACCAAAGCCACCATC
>DATNQC010000117.1:0-1685 GCA_036702885.1 Oculatellaceae cyanobacterium
CTGCATGCCCTCACTGATAGACATTCCCTGCCCGCTCACATAGGCTCGAAGCGCATCCATCACAAACGCGACGCGCTTCACTCCGGCATTATCCCAGTATTCGCCCTCTTCCGTCCGCACTCGAATCAGCATCAGGTTCGGGTCATTCTTTCCACCCGGAAACCAGATTTTGAACATTTCCCGCCATAATTCATCAATCTTGCGCTGATCCTGAACAATTTCCGCACGACCGGACAGGGTGATAAACCGCGTATCCCGCTCCTGAAACGTCACCAGAACCCGATCATTGGTCTGAATCTCGTGGATCTTAGGTGTATCCGCCGCCGTGATGAACCACAGATCACAGTTGTCCTCCACCTGCGCAATCGCCATGGGACGGGCATGCAGGCTATTTCCACCGCCATGTGTCACCAGAATGGCCGTATCAAAGTGCTTTAGCAACTGGTGGAGTTTCGACAGTCCAAAATCTTGTGCTTCGGCCATGGCAGACACCCTCTTTGAGTTTACCGAATTTTAGCAGCTCGCGTTATCGCTTCCTATTCCTAGCTTGAGCATTTCCAGCTTACCCAGTCGGGCAATGCACGCGCACCTCAGCCGATCTTATCTCCAACTCCGTTCGTCTTAAAAAAAGCGACCAATTAAAAACAGATAGCCTCCAAAATAAAGCAGTAACCACAACCACGGCGTGGCAGGCGGAAAATGCAACGCGGCAGATCGGCGCAAGACGGAAAGAAACATCACCGCCGTATGCATGTTTAAGGACAAAATACTGGTCCAGGCGACCGCGCCTGATGCTCGCGCCACCAGATTGATACTAGCCAGTAACGCCGAGGCCACGAGCAGCCACAATCCACCAATGGCCATCACCACCAGGCTTTGTCGGAATGCCACTATAAAACGTTCCCGCAGCAGCAGCCATAGTCCGATATAGGCCAAAATCCAACCGCCACCCATGGCAATCAACAAGTGGAAAATGATATCCAGCGCAGCGCGTCCATAAATCGCCGCAAGCGTATAGGAAAAAACCACCAGTCCCAACAGGGAAACCGCCAACAGCAGCAAGTACAATCTGCGCCGAACAGCCGGATTCTCCGGCGGCTCACAGGAGCAAGCAACCTGAGTTTGCTTGGGCGGCGTCAAAATGCGACGATTCAGCGCCACCGTTTCATACAGCCACCGACTCGCCCGCAGGCCCCAGGAAGCGCCAAGCAAGTTCGCCACCCATCGCGTCCGAGGCTTTCTCTCCAGTAACCACACTGCGGCATTTGCACCGCCTAAAACCTGCCCATCCGGCAATACCAAAAGCACTTCCCCGGCAATTTTTTCCGCCCAGCCGGATTGGGTCAGAGACGGCTGTTGCGCCACCGCATCCTGCCAGGTTAAAGCATCCACCCCTTCGTCCAGACGCAGCCATTTCAACCAAGACACACCACTTTGACAGAGCGGACAAATGCCGTCGTAGATCAGCGTGGGACGTTCGTAAGCAACATCAACCATAAGCACCTATCACGCATTTCCAAGAGGAAAGGAATAGGACGAAATAAAACGCAAACGGATCACGTTATCCCCTCCACATCTCAATCTTTAAACAACCTTAGCCATCCCTATAGTTTAACACGAGCATTGCGCCTGCCCTTCAAGCCCCGTTTTTCCATCTTTCTGGCAACGCAAAAGAGCCTTTGTGT
>DATNQC010000122.1:0-1792 GCA_036702885.1 Oculatellaceae cyanobacterium
TCCAGCCCGCGGATTTTGCGGGGATTGTTGGTGAGCAGGTTGAAGGACTTAATGCCCAGATCCAGCAGGATTTGCGCACCGACGCCATATTGGCGCAGGTCGGCGGAAAAGCCCATTTCCAGGTTTGCCTCAACCGTATCCAGGCCTTTTTCCTGAAGCGAGTATGCTTTGAGTTTGTTCAGCAGGCCAATCCCCCGGCCTTCATGGCTTCTCATGTAAACCAGAACGCCTTTGCCGTGTTCATCAATGGCCTTAAGGGCTGCCTGAAGCTGATCGCCGCAATCGCAACGGAGGCTGCCGAGTACATCACCCGTCAGGCATTCGCTATGGACGCGAACCAACGGCGGTTTTCCGTCATCGGCGGTAATATCACCCTTTACAAGAGCCAGATGTTCGGAATTATCAATGCGGTTGCGGTAGCCCAGCACCTTAAAAGTGCCAAACTTGGTTGGGAGGGAAGCCTCAGCTTCCTGGACCACCATGCTTTCTGTTTTCAGGCGGTAGTTGATGATTTGAGCCACCGTCACAAACTTGAGGTTATGCTTTTTGGCGATGGCAAATAGCTCATTGCGCCGGGCCATGGTGCCATCCGGATTCAGAATTTCGCAAATGACGCCTGCAGGCGTGCAGCCAGCCAATTTGGCGAGATCGACGCTGGCTTCGGTTTGCCCAACGCGTTCCAACACACCGCCTGGACGCGCCCGCAGCGGGAAAATGTGGCCGGGGCGGCGAAGATCAGACGGAACGGCATCCGGTGCGATAGCCACCTGAATGGTAATGGCCCGATCCGCCGCGGAAATGCCTGTAGAACAACCAAACTTGGGCGCTGCGTCAATGCTGACAGTAAAGGCGGTTCCTAACGGATCGGGAGAGGGGTTCACCATTTGCGGCAATTCCAGACGATCGCAGGTTTCCTGCGTCAGCGTTAAGCAGATAAGCCCCCGTCCTTCGGTTGCCATGAAGTTGATGATTTCCGGCGTGATTTTGTCTGCGGCGCACACAAAGTCACCTTCATTCTCACGGTCCTCATCGTCGGCGACAATGACGACTTCCCCCCTGCGGATGGCCTCGATGGCCTCTTCAACAGTGCTAAACTGATGCTCGTCATGGGTTTCGACGGCGGTTTGCGGTGCTTGTGTTTGGGATTCGGGGGACATGGAATACTCCTTGCCTAAATTAATGATTTTCAGGATCGTGGCAGAACCAGTTGCCGGTATGGATGCGCGGGGTCGGTCGGTTGCCTGCCAGGGCGTTTAAAGCGGGAACCAGGGTGGGGGCGTCAATGGTAGCGCCGTCATCTAAAGCCCCAATCAGTGGGGACTCGGCTGTTTCCGGCTGCCGTCCTTGGAGCAGACGGCGGACATGCTTAGCCAGCAGATCCGTTTCAATATGGACGGTGTCGCCGACACCGTAGTTTGCCAGATTGGTATGGGTTCTGGTGTGTGGGATGATGGCCACGGTAAACCGGTTGCCGGAAACCGTATTGACGGTCAGGCTGATGCCGAGGATGGCGACAGAGCCTTTGGGAACGAGAAGCTCAGCCAGTTCCTGGCTTGAAGCCTCAAATTCATAGACCCAACTATTGCCAACAGGTTCCACTGATACGATTCGGGCGAGCCCGTCCACGTGACCAGTGACAAAATGGCCGCCAAGCCGGCTGGATGGCGTCAGAGGCCGCTCCAGATTGACCCGTCTGCCGGGTCTGAAGGCAGAAAGATTGGTCTTGGCCAGGCTTTCCGGGGAGGCTTCAAAGCTAAAGCTGTGGGCATCAAAGCGGATCACAGTCATGCAA
>DATNQC010000140.1:0-8217 GCA_036702885.1 Oculatellaceae cyanobacterium
GGCCATGCCATCCGTCGGGCGCTCAAAAAGCTGAACCCTGGCAAGCCGGAATTGGCTCAATTCCTTTTTCTACACCCCCCATACGCCGATATTATCCGTTTTTCAGAGTCCGAGCAGGATCTTTCCAATGCCACCTCTACAGAAGCTTTTCTGGATCAGTTTGAAGTCGTCTGCCGCTTGGGATACGAATTGTTGGAACCAGGTCGCTTTGCAGGACTAGTGATTGGCGACAAATACGCAAATGGAGAGCTAATTCCCCTGGGCTTCCTGTGTATGGAGCGGATGAACCGTGTCGGCTTCACCACCAAGAGCATTATCGTGAAAAATATTACCGGCAACGAAAAAGCCAAGGGGCGGATGAACAACTTATGGCGCTATCGGGCGCTTGTGGGCGGTTTTTACATCTTCAAGCACGAATATGTCATCCTCTTTCACAAGCCAAAGCGGCGCCCCAAAAGTACTTAGCCCCCGGGTTGAAAGTTTTGGAACCCCATCTACTGTAGCCGGTTTTCAGTATATTCATCATCCCCAACTCCAAGCATTCAGGTGAATCGCTGCGCCTCAGTACCACAATGTGGTCTTCATACTCAAACTGTGTGTCATCCGGCTGAGGCAAGTTATCTAGCAAATGCAACCGCGTCTCATTGCCAGTCTTGGGGTCAACGACCGCACAGAGGAGCAATCGGTGGTATCCTCAGGGAGCTCCTGCGCTCAATTTGATGTCTATTTTTTCTTAACGTACGTGTAATCAAAGAAGGAAATGGGTTTAGAAACCTCAATCGCCCGGAAGCCTTCCTTCTGGCGCTCCATTTGCATGGTGAAAAATACAGCCGTACCACAGACCGTCACAAAAATCAGAATAATGGCGACATAAGTCAGCCGGGCGTAAAGTTGAGAGCGCCGATGCTTTTCTCGATCAGATAACGTTTTTTCAGGGGACGATGCGGTCATGGTCAACCTTCCTCAAAGGGCCTAGGGAGATCCTAAAAAAACCGGACCGGAACCGCAAGCAGAACTTTCAAGCAGTCTATGCGTGACGCAGCAGCGTATTTACCAGCAAAAAATTGCTTCCCCCTCCAGGCAGCTTGCGATGACCTGCCCGCGTGTCTGTGATAGCATACCAGCATCCATCCCAGTTGAGAGACAAGCAAGGAGAAACTCAATGCTGCACAAAATTTCAGTCATTGGCGCGGGAAACGTGGGTGCAACACTCGTTCAACGCCTGGCAGAAGCGGAATTAGCCAAACATGTGGCGGTTGTGGATATTCTGGAAGGGATTCCGCAAGGAAAGGCATTGGATATCCTGGAATCTGCACCGGTTTACGGTTATGACACCCGCGTTGTGGGCGGAAATACTTATGACCTGATTGAAGGCTCCAATATCGTCATCGTAACAGCAGGCATCGCCCGGAAGCCTGGGATGAGCCGCGATGATCTGCTGGCCACCAACGCAAAAATTGTGAGCGATGTTTGCAGCAACATCAAAAAATACGCCCCGGACAGCTTGGTGATTATCGTTTCTAACCCGCTGGATGCAATGTGCCACGTTGCCTTGCAGGCAACCGGCTTCCCGTCCAACCGTGTCTTTGGGATGGCGGGTGTTTTGGATTCCGCACGCTACAAAACCTTTATCACGGAAGCATTGGATGTTTCCGTGGAAGATGTACAAGGCTTTGTTCTGGGCGGCCATGGCGATACCATGGTCCCACTGCCCCGTTATACTACCGTTGCAGGTATTCCGCTTGCTGAGATGCTCGATCAGGAAACCATTGACCGGATTGTGGACCGGGCTCGGAATGGCGGCGCTGAGATTGTCGCCCACCTCAAAACCGGTTCCGCGTTCTATGCCCCCAGCGCATCCGTTCTGGAAATGGTGGAATCCATCGTTAAAGATAAAAAGAAAATTCTGCCCTGTGCCGTCTACCTGACCGGCGAATACGGCATCAAGGATCTGTATGTCGGCGTGCCTGTTAAATTGGGCAAGAACGGCATTGAACAGGTTCTGGAAATCAAGCTGACCGAGACTGAGCAGCAGGCCCTCCGCAAATCGGCAGATGCCGTGCAGGAGCTGGTCAATTCTTTGAAAAACCTGGTTCCCGCCTAGGTAAGGCAACATCTAAAAAGCCGGTACGGTCCTCCGTATCGGCTTTTTCGTGAACAAGGGATGTCAACCGGATGCTTGCGCAAGCCGCTGTTTGGACTGGGCTTCAACGCGCGGCACCAAGGCATTGGCCAACTCCCGGATTTTTGCCAGACGATAAAACAGCTCATCTTCGTCACGGAACGATTTTCGGTTACCGTCACCGCTTAAAAGCTGTATCCGCTGGGCCAGTTGGAGGATCTCCAAATCCAATTGGCTCATGATGCTCCTTTAACGGTTCTTTTGCTCATTCAGAAACAAAATACGTTTCTCATCGCAAAATACCCAAAGAAGGAACATTCTAAACCCATCGGTTCTCTAAGAGGTCCGCAACATTTAAAGAAGCTTTACAAATCGCGTTGAGGGGCAATCGCCATTTTCAAGCATGCTAGCCTTTTACGCCGGCCACCGTACCAAGTTTTCCGCGCAAGGTGTTCACTAAAGCATTAATGGTTTCCAGATTCCGGTATGCCATCCCCGGATTTTCGGGACGTTGGCTGAGCTTTTCGATACGCTCCAGAATCTGTTGAATATCTTCCTCTTCAGCCCGCTTCATAGAGCATGCGCTCCTTTCAGACGTTTTACCTGTATCTAGGGTTGCAACCTGAGACATGCGAAGTGTACTCCTATGTTAAGTACCCAAGTTCGGGGCAGGTTAAACCGGTGATTCGGATTAATCAAATAAAAGATGGTAGGCAATCGGGAATTGCGGTTTTTCGCAAAAACCGATACACGTTACGAAAAATTCAGGCGTTGACGGAGCATGCGATGCGTCCGCTCAATGGGATGCTCCTCATTTTTCAGCAATTGCTGACGGATAAACAGCTTCCCTTGCTGAAACTCCGCCCGCATTTTCCGCGAGAACGCACCAGAAAGGATCTGGTCCAGCACCTCCCGCATGTTTTCCCTTACATGCGCGTCAATCACCCTCTCTCCGCTCAGTAAGTCGCCATACAGAGCGGTTGAGCTGATCGCCTCGCGCATGCCATTGATGCCTCGCTCATGCAAGAGATCCGCAATTAATTTTACCTCATACAGACATTCAAAATAGGCCCCCTCTTCCGAAAACCCCCGCTCTACCAGGGTTTCAAACGCGGTTTTAATCAAAGCGGTCAAGCCGCCGCACAACACCGTCTGCTCAGAAAACAAATCACAGACCGTTTCCTCCGCAAAAGTCGTGGGCATCACCCCCACCCGCGCGCAACCTAATGCCTTCAGATAGGCCAGCGCCATTTGTTCTGTGGTGCCGGAAGGATCCTGATATACGCCATAAAGCCCAGGCACACCGGAGCCGGCCATATATTTATCGCGGACACCCTTCCCTTGCCCTTTTGGCGCTGCGAGAAAAACATTGAGTTCAGGCGAGGGCTGCAGCCAGCCCGCATGAATCACCAGACCATGGCAAAAACCAAGAAACTGACCAGGCCGCATAAACGGGGCAATGCGCTCCGTATACACATCCGCCATCACTTCATCCGGCATCAGGAGCATCACCACATCAGCCCAGGCCAGGACATCCGGGACTGACAGCACTTCAAATCCGTCCGCTTCAGCCTGCACTCGCTTTTGACTTTCCGGACGCGCTCCGATTTTGACGGTTACGCCCGAGTCCCGCAGATTCAGCGCGTGTGGGCGTCCCTGGTTTCCATAGCCGATAATTGCCACCTTGCTGCGCAGAAGCGGAGTCAGGTCAATGTCATTGTCGCGCAGGATGGGTTTTGGCATAATGCAATCAATCTCCCTATTAAAGCTGCGTTTATTATGCCGCAAGCAGCTTTGACACAGAAGTGACCGGCAGGCAATTGAGAATGAGCATGATGACCCAGATTTCCGAAAGCACAGAGGCCCAACACGCGAGCGAATACGTTGCACAATTGCGCCAAACCCGCATCGAAAAACTGGATGCTTGGAAGCAGTTAGGGCAAAACCCTTATCCCTACCATTACGAAAAAACCGCCTCGCATGCGGAACTACAAAGCCGGTATGCCCAACTGGAGAACGGCGCAGAAACGGATGACACAGTCTCCGTGGCGGGACGGGTGATGGCCCTGCGGAACAGCGGCATGTTCATTGACTTGCAGGATCCAAGCGGCAAGATCCAGGTGTTCTGCCACAAAGAAAACCTGTCTGCTGAGCAAATGGCCGCCTTAAAGTTGGTCGATATCGGCGATATCATTGGCGTCACCGGCACAATCCGCAGAACACCGCGTGGTGAGCTAAGCGTCAAAGCCAAAGACTTGGTCATTTTAGGGAAAGCCCTGTTGCCGCTCCCAGAAAAGTATCATGGCCTAACGGATGTTGAAACCCGCTACCGGCAGCGGTATCTGGACTTGATTATGAATCCAGAAAGCCGGGAAACCCTGGTCAAACGGAGCCAAATTATCAATGAAATCCGGAAAATCCTGACTGAAAAAGGCTTTTTGGAAGTAGAGACCCCCATGTTGCAAACCATTGCCGGTGGGGCTGCAGCAAGACCGTTCATTACGCACCACAATACGCTGGATATTGACATGTACCTGCGGATTGCGCCGGAGCTGTTTCTCAAGCGCCTCATTGTCGGCGGCATCAGCGAAAAGGTGTTTGAGCTAAACCGGAACTTCCGCAACGAGGGAATTTCCCCCAAGCACAATCCGGAATTCACCATGATCGAACTGTACCAGGCGTATGCCGACTACAACGACATGATGGATCTGTTTGAAGAAATCGTTACGCGGATTGCCCAGGAGGTGCTCGGCACCACCCGTATCAACTTCCAGGGAACTGAAATCGATCTGGCAACGCCATGGCCACGTAAATCCATGGTGGATTGCGTGAAGGACGAAACAGGTATTGATTTTGCCGCCATTCAAACGGACGAGGAGGCACGTGAAACCGCCCGGAAGCTGAACGTTGCCGTAGAGGACTATCACACATGGGGCACCGTTTTGGAGCGCGTGTTTGAAGAAAAAGTGGAGCACAAGCTCATTCAGCCGATCCACATCACGGATTATCCGCGCGAAATCTCTCCGCTAGCGAAAGAGCATCGCAATAATCCCCGCCTGGTCGAGCGCTTTGAAACCCGGATTTACGGCTGGGAAGTAGCCAACGCCTTCTCCGAGCTTACCGATCCGCTGGATCAGCGGGCCCGCTTTGAAGCCCAGATGGCCCAGCGCGAACATGGTGACGATGAAGCGCACCAAATGGATGAAGACTACATCACGGCGCTGGAATATGGCATGCCGCCCTGCGGCGGGATGGGCATTGGGATTGACCGCCTGGTCATGCTGCTGACGGATTCCCCAAATATCCGGGATGTCATCGCTTTCCCCACGCTCAAGCCAAAGCACTAGCAACAGCGCGCAGTTTTGTATCAGCCCAGGGATATCATGCACCTGGGCGTTCCAGGTTGCATGGGTAGGAAAGCACCCCTACCCAATATAAGCCTCTTGAGACTCTGCTTCCTTTCTCATCCCGAAAAAAAAGCCTCGCAGGCACAAGGGCATGCAAAGGCACAAAGGATAGAGAGTTAGAGTTTAGTCTATGTTATATGCGCTAAAAATGCTGTGTCATGTAAATTCAGCATTAATTAAAGAAAACGTTACATTAAGTCAAGGCCTTTAGGCCGTCTCTGCCAGTAACAGCGTCAAAAGGGTTTCACCCGCGCGTTGTTTTAAGGCATCCGGCCCGTTTCGGATTAACTCCACCGTTCCAGCGGCCTCATCGTGTTGGTCGTACCAGCGCTTCCCCTTCATTTTGGATTGGCCCGGCTGCACTAGCTCCCATTGTTCATTGATGAGCTGCCGTAATTGTGCAATGGCCCGCCGCTGAATACTGTCCGGCGCGAAGTACAACATTTTGAAAGCAAATGCCAACTTCGGATGCAGGTCATACCAGCGACAGGGTTGGTAACTCATGAACCGCTCTATCCTTTATGCCTCTCCGCCCCATTGCTATACAACCACATGGGGTAATGCGTATGCATATTATAAAAGAGCTTGATCGGCTTTGCAAATAATTCCAGCAAAACAAAGTCGCAGAATGCTTTTCAACGCTTCTAGCCGCCAAACCATTGCCACCAACGCTTTTTCTTAGCCGGAGGCGCAACAGGCTGCGGGATAGACGCCGGCACGGGAGTAGGGGCAACCACCGACACGGGTGTCTGGGCGGCCTTCAGCGCTTCCAGATCCCGCCGCGTCAAATGCGCCGTATCAAAAAGCACATATCCGTTTGCGCCTGCCCGCTTGGCCGTATCAATCTGACTCAAGATCAATTCCGCAGGCGCATCGTTAAACGGACCAAACAAGCCGGCATACACCGGGATTTTCCCTTGCGTCGCGTTGGTCATATAACGCACATCCCGCTCAATGACTTTATTCGCACTGGTCAACGTCATGGGGGCCAGAAAATCAAGCCACCCCTTTTTCACCCAATGCTGCCAGTCCTGGCACTTTTGCTCCAGAGCAGCCACGGCATCCGGAAATACGGCTGCCGAAATCTTCACCTTCGGATTTTTCTCGCGAATTAACGTATTGGCCCGCGCCACAAATGCATTGACCCGACCCGTCTTAAAGTCCTGCCAAGCCTTCCATAGAGCAGCATGCTCCGGCTTTTTCGGATCAATTTCTGTCGGATCAACCTCATATGCGGATTGGAACTGCTTGCGGGCCGTATCCGTATATCCCCAGGTTGTCTTGCGATAGCTGAAGCGATCCGGCGGGAAGCTGGCCGGATAGCGAATATAATCCAGTTGAACCCCGTCCACATCGTAACGCGTCACTATTTCTTCCAGCAGTTTCAGCAAGAACTCCTGCACCTGCGCATTAGCGGGATCCAAATAATAGCCGCCAGTCTCCAGCGTCGAAGGCACCGGTTTTTTGGGAGCCAGGAGCTTGGGTTCTCGTACCGGCTCGGTCGGCAGTGGCGCCGCTAGCTTGCTCGCGGCTGGCTTTGCCGCACTGCCAGTGGGTGCTGGCACCGCCTCCGGAATCAGGGCTGAAAACTGCACATTCGCCCATTCAGGGTATTTTTCCAAGATTGGGCCTGGCGGCATAAAGGCTTTGGTGCCGCCATAGAACGTCTGGAACCAGACATGCACCTTCATACCCCGGCGATGCGCCTCATCCACCCAGGCTTTCAGAATATCTGTCCCCGCAAACTTCGGGTTGGGCGTTGGCAAACCGTATGCGGCATAGGTTTGAGACGGAAAAATGGTATAGCCGTGGAAAAACGTCTCCAGAAACACATGATTCAGTCCGGCCTCTTTCAGGCGATCCAGCGTGCGGCCAATCGCAGCGGCGTCCACTTCCACCGGACGATGCCACGCTCCCCGCACCGCCGTTTCCGGAAACAGGGAATAGCTTTGCCAGATCCGCCGGTTTAAATCTTCCAGCGCATTCTGGAGCAGGGAAATAGCCTGATCCGGTTGGCCGGCCAAGTTTAAGCGAACCGCCTCATCCCGCTCCAATGCAATTTTCCGGCAAGTGCCATCGGATTGATTCCCTTTGCAAGGACTTTCGGACCAGCGACGATCAAACTGATACAGGTACGTATCATAATCCACAATCGAAGTCACAGTCATATTCGCAGGATTAACCAGGATCTTGGCCCCAATCGGCGCATTTGCCAGCAGCCAGCTTCGCGCTTTGCCATGGCCGCTTAACACAAAGCCATCGGCGGGAATGGTCGAATCCGAGCCTTCCTGCTCCGTCACAACATTGTTCCGGACCGTCACTTCAAAGCCAAACTCGTTGGTCCCTGTATTGGGACGCCCATAACCCACATCATATAGGATCAGCTGATTGGAGCCACGATATCCCGGAAAGCCAGAGGCTAACGGATTCGTTTCCGGGGTTGGATTGATGGCATTCAACGTTGTGGTAGCTTGTCGGCTCCATTCTTCCTGTAGCACAAGGCTATCGCCCGGCTTCAGGGTTCTCAGCCAGTTCCGTTTGCTACCAGTGGCAGATAACACGATGCCATCCGGCGGAATGACCGCATTACCGCATAACGACAAATTATTCTGCTGTTGACACTCCCAAACGCTGGTCACCTGCTGCACTTCATACACCCGACCGGTTGATGCCTTCTGAGGAGAAGGC
>DATNQC010000142.1:0-7686 GCA_036702885.1 Oculatellaceae cyanobacterium
CCTCCACATAGACCCCATGAACCCCACCCATGAGCTTCATAACCCGCTTTTCACGCGTCGCTTAATTCCATTTCAGCCGGCTCCGGCGTTTTATAATGCCCCTTCATCAAAATGATTCCACCAAATAGGGAGGTCAGCGTGGAAATCAAAAACCAATACACGCCAAACGCCAGTGCCGTATCCGGATTCACGCCCAATTTCACTAAAAGAGATTGATAAGCCAGTTCCCGAACCCCCAAGCCACCCTGCGTAATCGGCAGCACACTGACCAGAGACACCACGCCATACAGAACCGCCAGATACAAAAACGGCACATGCACATGCATAGCATTCGCAATAAGCAGATGCACCAGCACCATAAAGGCATGCACCACGATGGATAAGCTGATGGATTTCACCAGGAGCGGAATATTCGCCCAGTAGACCCGCGCCTGCCCCAGCAAGGACAGCTTCGGGAACCTCTCTACCCATGCTTGCAGCGGAACAAGCCACAAGCCGATATAACCCAAAATGACCAAAGCGGACAGCATCAACATCAAAAACCGAACGTTCCAGTGCCAAAGCGGCAAGCCCGGCAGATGAACCGGAATATCCCAGTTCAGGTTCGCCACTGCAGGTAGCAGACAAATAGCCGACGTCAACAAGAGCAAGGCCACCAGCCCGACACCCCGCTCCGCAAGCAGGGTCAGGAGCGCTTCCCGCTTTTTCCGGTTGCAGCTCTTTGCCAGATAATACATCCGCACCGCATCGCCACCAATGGCTCCCGGCAAAAACTGGTTGGAAAACATCCCGATTAAATAATAGTCGTATAATTCACGCAGTGAGCGATGAAAGCCCAAAGCCTCCGACAGAAACTGCCAGCGGTAAGTACTCATGAGCTGGGCCATCAAATACATCAGGACGCCCAACGGAATAAACCAGAGGTTAGCCTGCGATAAAGCGGAAATGGTTTTTTCCAAGCCTGTCTGATGCAACAGAAATACGATCAAAGCCAGCCCGGCCGCAATTTTAACAACCTGCTTCAAGGAACGTTTTCCGGTCATCGCGGATTTAGCCCGCGGTGCAATCACTTGCGCCATGCTGGAACACTTCCCGGACCTTGAAAATGGGTTTGTCCTGGGATTCAAAATAGGTTCTTGCCTGAATTTCAGCAATCAAACCCGTGCTGATCAACTGAATACCGGTCATGAACATCAAAACACCCAGGGTCAGCAGGGGGCGCGTCCCAATATCTTCATTCAACACCAGTTTATCGAAGATCAAATAGGCCAAAATGACTGCACCCGCCATCAAAAAGGCCAGACCTGCCCGCCCAAACATATGCAATGGGCGCGTCAGGAATCGCTTCAGGAAAATAACCGTCAACAGATCCAGAATCACCTTGAAGGTTCTGGAAAGACCATATTTGCTGCTACCAGCCACACGCGCCCGGTGGCTCACCGGAACTTCCTTGATAATAGCCCCGTCAATGCTTGCCAAAGCAGGAATAAAACGGTGCATCTCCCCATACAAGGGGACTTCTTTCGCTACTTCGGCCCGATAAACTTTTAAAGAGCAGCCGTAATCATGAATTTTAACACCGGTTGCCGCGCCAATCAGGCGGTTTGCAATCATGGAGGGGAGTTTTCGGGTTAACGCCTTATCTTGACGGTTTTTCCGCCAGCCGCAGACAATATCCAGCCCCTCCGCTTCCAGCATTTCGATAATTTCCGGGACTTGCGCCGGATCGTTTTGCAAATCGCCATCCAGCGTCACAAAGTACTTGCCGCGCACATACCGGAAACCTGCCGCCGTGGCGGGCGTTTGTCCATAATTACGTTTCAGGCAGACGACGCGCAATTGGGGGTATTCCAGCGCCAAAGCGCGTAAAGCGGGCACCGTGCCATCTTTGGATCCGTCATCCACAATCACGATTTCAAACGGACGCCCCAGCCGGTTGCCGGTCGCAACCACCTCCTCGACCAGCGCATCAACGTTTTCCACCTCGTTATAGACCGGAATGATGAACGAGACATCAATTTCCTGGGAGACAGGCGTTGTTTTGAGCGAGGCCGTTAGCTCAGACGGCTGTAAAGTAGCAGAGGCAGCTTGGGACATCGGTATCAGTTCCGTATTAGGGATTGGGGAGGGCGTCTACAGACAGTAAACTATAAACAGCGTCTTTTTCAAGGATCTCCACCCGCATGGAGAGCGGCAACAGCCCTACAAACTGAGTCAAATAGTTGTTTTTGGTAATTACAAAGGTTCGCCCATTTTTGTTAAGTTCCGCAACAATGCTCGTTTTTTGCTCTTCCACATAACGGGGAACCCGACGCTTCCCATAGAAGGTCAAGCTGGGCCGTTGCATTTCATAAATCATCAGCGGCTGCCCACCTGCCTTTTGAAGATAGCTCAGCATCAAGCCCTGCGCCGCCTGGCTGACATTGGGAATAATACTGACAGCGGCAATCACAAACGTAAGGCATAATGATGCAATTTGGGTTAAAAAAGCTTGCTGAAACCGCTTTTTATACAAAAGCCACGCGGTCAGAACCAAGCCCAGCGCCAGGAGGATGGCGGCAATCAACGTCTCCCCTCCAGCCTGCACCCCAGCCGCTTCCCGAGGGAGCAATTTCCCCATTTGCAGGTTAAACAGCCCGCCTGCCACCACAGCTGCCACAGCCAGCAAAACGGAGGGAATGAAGAACCATTGACGCGAACGCTCGGAAGCGCCCTCCCATCCTGCGGCGGTTAACAATGCCAGAGCCGGGAACAACGGCAGGATATAAGTCAGCAGCTTGGTATTGCTCACCGTAAAGAACAGGAAGATAAAGACAATCCAGATGATTGTATACAGCAGAAGCAAATAAAATTCATTGTTGTCTTCGATCTGTTGCTTGTGTCCCTGCCGTAACATCAGCATAAAGCGCCGAAGCCCCGCAGGAAGGTAAAACGTCCAGGGTAAAAAGCCCAGCGGCAGGACCAGCGCATAAAAATAAATCGGCTGCTTATGCCCGGAAACCGTATCGGAAAAGCGGGTCACATTATGAAAAAGCAGGGCGTTTAAAAAGTCCGGTCCGTTTGCCTGATACGCCAGCACATACCACGGGAGTGCAATAATCAGGCAAACCAGTAATGACAACGGCAGCCAGCGATTGAGTAAACAGGGCTTCAATTTGCCAATCAGAAGTGTGTAAATCACAAAAATCGCACCCGGCACCACAATGCCCACCGGCCCTTTGGTCAAAACCGCCAAACCGGCAAATACACCAGCAGCCAGCCACCACCGAATATTAGCGTGCGCCGCCATAAACAAGCTCAATGTCGTGCCGGTCATCAGCATGCTCAAGGTCATATCCGTAATGGACATACGACCAATTCCAACAAACATGGCCGATGTCGCCAGAATCGCCCCGGCAAGCAGCCCGAAGCGTTCGGAAATCCAACGCCGACCAAAGGCATAGACCATGGCAATGGTTGCAATGGATGAAACCGCACTAAAAAAACGGGCTGAAAACTCCGACATGCCAAAGCATTTGTAGGCCAGGATAATGAGCCAGTAGAAGAGAACCGGCTTGTCGAAGCGCACTTCGTAGTTAAAATACGGCGTAATCCAGTCCCTTCGCTCGATCATTTCCCGCGCGGCTTCCGCATAGCGGGGTTCGTCCAGGTCGAACAACGGATAAGCGCCAAGCCGGAAAAAGAACAAAACTACCGAAAGCAACAGCAACACTGGGGCTCCCCAACGCTTCCAATGAGCATTCAAGGCAGTTTCCGCTGCTGAGGCTTTAATCGCTGAGGCTTTAATCGGAGGATTCATGGTGCTAGTATTTTATACAAAGCAGGTTTTTTCCACAGGTTTTTCTTTGAAGTGAAGGCTTAAATGATGATGCCACAAGTAATCGCGTTCACCAAAATGCATGGGCTTGGCAATGATTTTGTCATGCTCTCCCAGGAAACCCTTCAGGCGCTTGATTTGAACCCGGATCGCGACAAGGCGCGCCTGGAAAAACTGGCGGCTTACCTTTGCGATCGGCATTTTGGCATTGGCGCAGACGGCCTTATTCTGCCTGCTCCACCTAGTGATGCCAACAGCGATATCCGGTTTGTGTACCTCAACAGTGACGGCAGCTGGGCTGAAATGTGCGGAAATGGCATCCGCTGCTTTGCCATTTTCGTTCAGAACCAAGGTATGGTCCAGACAAACACCTTCACGGTGGAAACACTTGCCGGCCCCATTCGCCCGCAAATTAACCCGGATCGCACCGTCACTGTCGATATGGGCAAACCCATTCTGGAAGCGGCCAAGATTCCATTTAACGCAGCCCTGTTTGACCGGAATGAAACGAGCCAGATTCAAAACCACTCGCTGGACGTGCTGGACCGCAACATTCCTGTCACAGCAGTCAGTATGGGCAATCCGCATTGCCTTGTTTTCCAGGATGACCTGAGTCAGCCCGTTGATCCCGCTGTGTTTGGACCAGCATTGGAAAAGCACCCTGCCTTCCCTGCTAAAACCAATGTGGAATTCATTCAGGTTCTCAGTCGCAAGCACCTGAAAGTGACTGTCTGGGAGCGGGGTTGTGGCTTCACGCTGGCTTGCGGAACCGGCGCTTGCGCCACGGCTGTCGGCGCCATCCAATTGGGAAAAGCTGATCATGATGTCAATGTTGAATTACCGGGCGGCATCCTGAATATCCGGTGGGACGGCAATCCTGAGTCCTCCGTGTTTATGAGCGGCCCGGCCAGTTACGCTTTTAAAGGCGAAATTGAACTTCCCGTATCGTTATTATCCCCAGTTCCGGCCTGATGCCGGATATGCACTCATAACTTGGAAGCCTTCATGAAAAAACTTCTGCTCGCCATCTTTTGCCTCCTCACTTTGACCAGCCAGGCATTGGCCACAGAGTTGCCTGCGGGCGTGCTGAACTATATCCGCATGAAAGACCCCAACGTCAAGGTGCGTTTTGACGGGATGGTGCTTTTCAGCAATGGGGAAACCTACTTACCGGTCATCCCCCAGGAAATTTCTTCTGACGCCAATATCCAAAATGTGGTTTCAAGTTTCCCAGCCAATGCAGACTATCCCGATCTAATCGAATTTGACCATCATTTCTTTCTAATGCGTCTTATCCGCACGGCATCCGGACGGCTGACCCTTCCCAAAATGGAAGAATATCCCATTCAACTGAAGGAGGGCCTGCTGCCGCAAGATTTGGTGATGCCGCCGAACCTTTTTATTCCGGTCGAGCTGAAGGTCTTGCTCGGCGCTTTGCCTTACAATCCTTCTTTTTCCCCAAACCCGGAACCCATTCTGGAACACTTCAACCACTTCCAGGGGCGACGTTTGTCTTATGTTTACGACTTAAACTCTCAACAAATTATCGCCATTGACCCGATTCTGGGACACAAGCAAACGGAAATCACCCTGGACTGCATTCCCTCTGACATGCGGCTGAACCCGGACAATTCATTATTGTTTGTTTCCTGTCTTTCCACCAACGAATTGCTCGCCATTGACACCAATTCCAATCTGGTGAAAACCCGCGTTCCCGTTGGACAACGTCCGGATAGCATCCTCTATTTGGACGCGCTACAGGCAGTCGTGGTCAGCAATCGCTATTCGGGGTTTTTGTCTCTCGTAAACACCAAGGAACTCTTAACCGCAGAAAAAATCATGTTGCCAGAGCAAAGTTATGGCGGCGTCATGGCCACTGTGCCGGGTGACCCCAACCATTTGCTCGTGGCGGATGCCTTCCAGCCCAAGCTGTATTGGATCAATCTGACAACACGTACCGTTGAAAAAACACTGAAAGCGGTTGAAGACATTTCCGCCATCAAGGCCACGCTGGATGCACACGCGCAACCGGAAATCTGGGTGGCAAGCCGCACTGAAAACAAAGTCGCATTGCTGAATCTATCCTCTGACGCCCCCATCATGACACTGGATGTCGGGAAAAAACCGTCCGCCTTGGCGCTGGATGGTGAGCGGCTTTTTGTACTGTCCGCAGGCGACTCCCGTCTGGATGTCATTGATTGGACGAAACGGACTTTGCTCACAACCATTCCTCTCACCCCTGACTCTTTCCCAACGGGCATGGCCAGCGTCCTGGCAGAGCATAAGGCCTATATCACCATGGCAGGAAACACCGAAATGGCCGTTGTGGACACTTTAGCATCCAGGCTAGAGAGTACGCTTCCGGTTGAATTCCGGGCCAACCTTATTGCCACAACACCGGATCTAAAAGCGGAAGAAGAACAGGCCGCCGTCATTGCAAAGCATATTCCTCCTGCTCCTCCAGTCGGCCCATTGGTAGAGGAAGGGAATGAAACCATTGGCCCGGAAAGTCCCAAAAACAAGAAAGACAAAAAAAGAGGCAAAGAAGTCTCAACACCGGTTCAAACCGTTCAATCGGAACAAGCGCCACGGGTAATGCCCGTTCTGCGAAACCAAGGCTACCTCTATGGCAATGACGACAGTGGCTTAAACCAGGCCAATCCGCTCAATATCCCATTCAGCCGTTCCAAGAGCAAAAAACCGGAAGTGGAGCCAGCCGCTCCCATTGAATCATTACCCATGCTGGAAGGGGATCTTAGCAAGTAAGCTTTAGCTGGTTAGTACCGGGCTTTCAAGCAGTGTCAGGCTGCCTTCAGAGGCGTCCAACCGGGCACGACAGCCTATTGGCAAGGTGGCAGTCTGCTCGCCATGGCCAACCGAAAAGCCATACCCCGCAGGGACTCCGGGGGGTAATAACTCTTGAATCAAGGATTTCAGGAATTCAGGCAGGTCCAGATCCGGCTCCTGTTCTATTTCAGAAAAATCACAGAGCAGCAGACCCGCAAGATCATCCAGCAAGCCGGCCATTTTCAACTGCTGGAACTGCCGATCCAGGGAATAATACTTTTCTTTCCAGTCTTCAATAAACAAAATGCGGCCCCGCGTTTGCAACTGGTAAGGCGTCCCGCACAAAGCGGCAATCAGGGATAGATTTCCCCCCACCAGGGGTGCTTCGGCGACGCCATCCCGGATGACATGGTATGCATCCCGGTTCACAATACGTTTTTCAGGCTCAAATTGCCCGCGCAATAGCCTAAAAAGCTCCGTCTGGCTGTACGGTTCTCCATGCACCAGGTTGGAAGTCAGCATCGGTCCGTAAAATCCAACCAGCCCGCACTGCTGATGCAATGGATTGAGTAGCGCTGTCACATCACTAAAACCAATCAGGATTTTAGGGTTGCGAGAAATCAGGCCAAAATCCAGACTCGGCAATAACCGCATGCAGCCATAACCGCCACGGGCGCATAAAATGGCTTTGACGCCTGGATCAGCGAAGGCCTCGTGCAGATCCGCCAACCGCTCCGCATCTGAACCTGCCAGGTAACCCTTCTGTTTTTTCGCGTTAGGCATCAGTCGAACCCGAAAGCCCTCTGCTTCCAGAATGGTGATGCCGCGATCAAAGGCGTCTTTTCCGTCGGCATCCGGTTCCAGTGGTGTTGGCGCCGCGGGAGAAACAACAGCAATGGTATCCCCAGCCTGCAAGGCTTGCGGTTTTACCACGGCCGGAAAAAAGGGAATAGTTTGCCCCAAGAGCGTACTCCTCATTGGACCAAACTATTCTAAACCGTTTTAGGCAAGCGAAGGAAGTCTATCCTTCAGCGGATTGGGCCACTTCATCATCCACACGATCGATGATCTTGGCTTTAAAG
>DATNQC010000147.1:0-1526 GCA_036702885.1 Oculatellaceae cyanobacterium
CTTCATACACAGCCGCCATCAGGAAAGTCGGAATGCTCAGCAGAAACGTGTACCGCGTAGCCGTCACTCGATCCAACCCAGTCGCCAACCCGGCGGAAATGGTGGAACCGGAACGGGAAATTCCATGAAAAATAGCTGCACAGCCCTGCAAAAACCCGATGGCAACCGCATTCCCCGCCGTAAAACTCCGACCCGTAGTGGGATTTTTGGTCATTTTCTCCGTGAAAAACAGCAGACAGCCTGTAATCATCAAGTGAACAGCCACCCAATGAGGATGTGCAAAATAGTAGTCGGACAAGTTTTCCACCTGCGCAGACACCCAGCCCATTTTCTCAAACAGCAAGCCCGTCCCCTTCAGCATGGAAAGGATGAACACAACCGTCACCGTCATGGACAGGGCAATATACAAGGGGAGTTTTTTCAGTGAAAGCCCACTTTGGGGATCCACCGCGTTTGCTTTCTCCTTGCCCAGCCAAACCAGCACAATGCGGACCAGTTCATGCCGAAAATAAACCAGTACCGCAAGCAACGTACCCAAGTGGAGCAGGATATCAAAAAACTCATCCTCGCCTGGACGCAATTGCGCGCTGTGCCAACCAAACAGGTGGAACAGCGCGTTCACAAACGTCAAATGCGCCGTGCTGCTGACCGGCAAAAACTCCGTCAGTCCTTGAATCACGCCTTTTAGAATGGAATATCCAATATCCATGTCTTAATCCTCCGGGCTGACATGCGCCGCAAAAACGGATGTTGAACCTTCATGATGACGATTGCGTGCATTCTGTAGCCCTTACTCTACGATACTGCAGTATCCTGCTGATCTGCGTAAATCTCTGTGCCAGCCTGTCCGGCAAGCGCCTCAGTCACCTTCTCCAGACTCGTAATCAAGGCGCGTTTTCCACCATGACGGACATAATCAATCATTGCGGCCACCTTGGGCGCCATGCTGCCAACGCCAAAGTGCCCTTGCTCCAGGTAGGCCGTTGCCTCCGACACCGTGATCCGGCGAAGCGGACGCTGCTCCGGCTTACCGAAATCCAGATAAACATGCTCCACCTCGGTGCAGATGATCAGATTATCAATCTGAAGCGTCTTGGCAAGCAGGCAGGAGGTAAAGTCCTTGTCAATCACGGCTTCAATTCCTTGCAGGACGCCATCCTTCCGATAAACAGGAATGCCGCCGCCGCCACCGCAAAGCGCAATGCATTGGCGCTCAATCAATGCGCGAATGGAATCCGCCTCTAAAATTCGCAGCGGACGGGGAGACGGCACCAGACGTCGATAGCCCCGGTTGGCATCCGGGCCGACAATCCAACCGCGCTCCTCATACAGCCGTTGCGCTTCTTCCGCATCAATAAATTTCCCCACGGGTTTTGTCGGTTTCTGAAACGCCGGATCGGACGGGTCCACTTCCGTCAGCGTATTAATAGCCACCACCGGCACCTCAATTTTCCGGGCGGTAAACTGCCGGGTGAGTTCCCGTGCAAGCCAATAGCCAATCTCCCCTTGCGTCCAGGAGACACAGA
>DATNQC010000157.1:0-2301 GCA_036702885.1 Oculatellaceae cyanobacterium
CTACCTTTACGGTTCCATGTTGCTTGGCGCGTTGATCGGAGCCATTTTCCAAACGCCTCTGACCACCATCGTGGGCGGGTTTTCAGGGGCGTTTATCGTCTGGATCTGGTTGCAAGGCCAGCGGGAACGGTATCAGGAAAAAATTGAAGCGCAGACGGAACAGATGATCCAGACCGTCGCGATTGTGTATGGACTGAACCGGAACCTGGCGCAAGCTTTGGAAGAGGCGTACAGGGATGCGGACGAGCCGTTGAAGGGCATGCTGGGGCGGTTTGTGCAGGAGTACCGGGCGGGAAGGCCGCTGAAGGAATGTCTGGAAGAGATGGAAAAGCAGCTTCCGGTGGCCTGTTTCAAAATGTTCTCCAGCGTCCTGCAGGTGGTGGAGCGTTCCGGCGGGGATGCGGCGGAAACGATGAAAAACGTGGCTGACATCGTGAACAAGAACCGCTTTCTTCGCCAGGAACTGAAATCTGAATTGGCCAGTGTCAAACAGGAAAACCGGATCAACGTGGCGCTGGGGCTGCTCATCCTAATCATTTTCCGCTTCATGATTACCGACCAGTACATGATGCTGGCCAACAACATCCTGGGACAGATTCTCATCGGAGGGATGCTGACATACATGGTGTACTCGATTTATCAAGTCAACAAACTAACGAGAATTTAAAGGTGGTGAACCGTTTGATACTCGTTTATGTGGCATCGGCGCTGGTGCTTGCGGGCGCGTTGTATTTTGCCCTGGGACGAACCAAAAGCGTCCATATCCGTTCGTGGTTTCAGAAGGAAAAGGACGAACGGAACGTCATGGAACGGACGGTTGATCAATTAAACAAGCACACGACGAAGCTCATCAAAGTCAAACCGGACAAAAAACGGGAATTGGAAGCCATGTTTGAGCGGCTTGGATGGTCTGATACGGCGGAAGACTTTCAGGCCAGCCGTGTGTCGATGGCGATTCTGGCCGGCGGGGCGTTCCTCCTGTTTGCGATCTTTGCCGGAAACGCATTTTTGTATGTTGCCGCTCTGGCAGGGGCCGCGTTCTTTTATGCCCAGCCGATGATGACCCTGAAGTCCAAGCTCAAACAGAAGACGGAACTTATCAGGTCAGAACTGCCCGATTACATTGATCTTTTGATTCTTCTCATGAACGCCGGATTGACGCCTTACCAGGCGTTGAAGCAGTCGGTGGCCTACCATGACGGGGAAGGGTTAAGGCTGGACTTGCAACGGATGATGGCGGAAATGGATACCGTCGGCGAGATGGCCGCCTTTGAACGGTTTGCCGAACGGTTGGGCATCCAGGAAGCCAAGCAGTTTGTCAAGGCGTTGAAACAGGTTTCCGCTACAGACCAGGGGAGGGCAAAAGAGATTTTGTCTTCACAGTCGGAAGTCATGCGGGAACTCAAATTGCAGCAGACCCGGAAGATCCTGAAGGAGCGGCCTGTCAAAGCGCAAGCGCTCAATTTCGGCCTTTTTGGATTCATTGCGCTGATTCCAATGGGCATATTTTTGCTGAACTTCATCCAGGCATTCAGCGGTTTCTAGGCAGGGGGCAACGCTTCCCTGCCTTTTTTGTTGTCCAAAGGGTGAAAGGGGGTGGAACGGATGTCTGTGGTGTTGAAATGGGCGAAGAACTGGCTCAAGGAAGAACGTTCAGCCGCTGAAGTTTCTTCCACGACCATGCTGATGCTGTTCGGGATTATCGTCGCCATTGGCCTCGGCTGGCTGGTGGCGAAATACGTAAAGCAAGGCGGCACCGCCGTTCTGCAAAACATGACGGATACGGCCTCCCAAGGCGTTGATCCGAACACGCCGCCGAGCGTGGTCGAGGGGTGGGACTAATTGGGTTGGGGATGGCGCGGCCATCCCCTGATTCAATTCAAAAATGAAAAGGAGATGGGAAAGATGCGGGTTTTGCAATGGATTGGAAGCTGGCTGAAAGAAGAACGTTCAGCCGCAGAAGTGTCCTCCACAACCATGTTGATGCTCTTTGGAATCATCGTAGCCATTGGGTTGGGGTGGCTGGTGGCGAAATACGTCAGACAAGGCGGCACCCAGGTGTTGCAAAACATGACAGACACGGCTTCGCAAGGTGTGGATCCGAACACGCCTCCCAGTGTAGTTGAAGGGTGGGATTAAGGCCGTCACATATCGCATATTGGAGGTGGATATGATTGCGAGCCGCCGAGTGGTTGTTGATGTTTTCGATTTTGTTTTTCTTTATCCTGTTTGCCCCGGATGCTGCGACTTACGCCAACACGGTCATCAAGGCCAATCAGGTGGTGGATTATACCGTAGAGC
>DATNQC010000162.1:0-3722 GCA_036702885.1 Oculatellaceae cyanobacterium
AACCAGCCCTTCAATGAGGCCGGCAATCACTAATAACGGAATGCAGCCTGTAATCAGGATTAGAGCTTCTCGCCCACGATCTTTCATTGCCTGCCAGCGAGGAACCATGCCGGGAAACAGGAGTGCAAAGCCAATCATCATACCGGCTCCTCCTGCAATAAAAATCGTCGTCAGTTCAATGACGCCGTGGGCAGCGACAAACGTCAGCAGGCGCTTACCCATGCCGTGAGCCATACAGACGGCTAAGGGACCTCCGAACGCGAATAGGCCGTTATATAGCATCAGCACCAGCGTGCCAATGCCGAAGAATACACCCAGTGCAAAGGCATTGATAGCCACACGGATATTATTGGTCATCAGTAGGCTGGATTGGGAAGGGTTGGCCTTCTGGGCGTCCGTCCAGAGCTTGCCCTGATCAAGTGCATCAATGACGGCTGGTGGCATAAAGTATGATTCGGCTTCCGGGTGGAAGTGGATCGTGAGAAGAGCGAGAACAGTCCCTAACAGGAACATGGCAAACGCCAGCGCAATATAGAGCCAATTGCGTCGAAAGCATTGCGGGAAATCGGTGGTGAAAAACCGACGGATATCCGAAAAGCGGGTGGGTGGGCGCTCATGCATCAAATGATGGCAGCGTTGAACCAGACTGTTCAGGTAGGGCTCCAGATGCCGGGCTTCCGGTTGCGACTGCGCGCGCGCCAAATCGTTGATAGTTTCCAGGTACAGCAGCGACATTTCCCGGAGCTCGTCTCCACTCACGGGCCGCCTGGACAGCGTGTCCAGGCGTTGCCATTTTTCTTCCCGGGATTGGAACCAGGCTTTGAATGTCATGGGCTTGTGCTTCCGGTTGTTATTTTCTACTATCAATGTTGTGTCCATTCTTGGCAAGAGCGCACTTGATGGAATTTCGTTCCTTTCATACGCTGACCACTGCGGATGATGTTCCGGTGAGGGTGGAGCTGGCCGGCCTGGCGGGACGGGTGTTTGCGTTTGGCATTGATTTTATTGCGATGCTGACCTTGTCAGGGTGTTTGCTCCTGCTCTTTTTACTGCCATCCGGTTTTAGCCAATGGCCTGAAATTAAAAAGACGATAATTCCGCTGGGGTTGTTTTTGATCTTTTTTGGCTACCACTTGTTTCAGGAATGGCTCTGGAATGGTCAGACGCTGGGGAAGATGTTTCTGGGCATCCGAGTGGTTCGGCAGAATGGTCAGCCGATTGGTTTTTGGGAGTCTTTGGGGCGGAACCTGCTGCGTGTGGTGGATGTCTACGCCTCTGGCATTGGGTTGGTGTGTATGATGTTGAATCGCCGCGAGCAACGGTTTGGGGACTTGCTGGCAGGCACCTTGGTGATTCAGAATCAATCGGTTCAGCGGGAAGCTCCAGTGAGCGGGCGTGTTGACAAACATGCCGGTCTGTTTGACCCTGTGGCGGCAAAAAGGCTCCAAGCGGAAGAAGCGGAATTGATTCGTTCGTTTCTGAATCGCCGTAACAAGCTGTTAAAAAGCCAACGTTCCGCCTTGGCGGATGAGTTATGCCAGTACTTGAGCAAGCGGCTGCATTACCCGATGAGTACGGAAGCGGATTTGGAAAACCTGTTGGCGCAATACCAATAATCGCCCGCTCGTCAGTTCTGCGATTGCCCCTTGGATAGCTAACGATGCTCACATATCAGGAGGAAGACAATCGGATTAATTTGGAAGTGAGTGATGGCTGGCCACAAGCGCATTGAGTTGGGCTTCGACGATGGCTTCAGTCATGGCCTGAAAAACTGGCGTGAGCTGCTGTGGGTGTAGCGTGACGATTTTTCGGAATGTAGGCGCCATATTGCCCATGAGTGTAGCGTTGGCAGTACTGAAGGCCAGTGCAAAATCTCCGCTGGTGACTGCCATGTGGCCGCCGGCTTGCGCAATGCCCAATGCGGCGTGATTGGTCATGGCTTGCAAAGCATGCGCATCCACTGGTAAATCTGTCGCAATCACGATAATGATCGACCCTTGCCTGGGCTGAGGTGGGCGTTGAGTGGCGCGGTCCTGATTGTCGCGTTCACGTATTTCAGCAGGCGGCTTTTGCCAATGCGCTTCCAAGGCATCTTTGAGGAGTGGGTTTAACTCATCCAGCCTGCTGTGATTGGAATTGACCAGAACGCCAAGGGTATATTCCCGGTTGTCAATTTGAATTTTGCGGGATGCGGAACCGATCCCACCATGCATTTCAAAAGAGCGCATCCCCGTTCCTGCGCCAACACGACCTTGGGCAACCGGGCCATTGCGGGCGGAGCGGATGGCGGTGATGACATCTTCTGGCTGCAAGGCTTTTGCATCCAGTGTATTGAAAAAGCCGTCCCAGCATTCCGCAACCACGGGCAATTCACTGGCCCAGAGGTCTGGAAAAAATTGTTGGAAATACGCCTGGACGCCTTGAGATGCAATTCCAACTGATGGCGTATTGGTTAGAATGATGGGGCCGTTTAATAGACCGGAATGCAGTATGGCAGCAATGCCGGTAACTTCTCCGTTGCCGTTCAGAATGCTTGCTGCTGCGGGGAAGCCGGTATTCGCCAGGTTGCCGTTTGGTAAAGGGCTTTTAGGGACAATCGCGGTGAGCCCAGTCCGAATGATCACCGGTTGATCTTGCAGCAGGCTGAGTTGTCCGACCTGAATGCCAGGGACGTCTGTAATGGCATTGAGCGTGCCGGTAGGAAACTTGCGCCAGTAGGTTGGGATGATTCTGGCGGGAGCCGGTGCAACGCCCTGTAATTGTTCTGTCTGTGTTCCGGGTGACGAAATCTTGAGGCATTCTGCGAATGTGGTTTCTCTGATTGCACTGCCTAGGAGCCCAAGCAGCAGAAGCGCCAAAAACAAACGTTTAAGCAGTGTGGACATGAAGCAAACTTTCTTTGGAAAAAATAGTGAAAAGAGTTCCTAATCGATGAATACCTCTGACTGCCAATGCGCGTCTTGATGCTCTTAAAGTCAAGGACTTGCAGTTTCGATTTCTTTTTGAAGCGCAGTTATTCTATGAGCATTGTAAGCCCTTTTTGGCCTGCTAAAAGATTAAATTGTCGAAAATATGAGGTATAAAATCGGAAGTATTGTCTTGTTACAAATCGCACTGGGTGTTTGGAGCGTTATTCAGTTTGCTTGCCTTGAGCGGGGCTTTCACAATGTTTTGGAATGTATGTGACTTAACCCGCAAGAGACTGTGGAGACTTCCCTAAGCGATATAATTTATCCACTGCGCGATATTGCAATGCCTCAGCAATATGTGGCGCCTGTACGTTATCAGAACCTGCCAAATCGGCGATGGTGCGGCTAAGACGTAAAATGCGATCAAACGTTCGTGCGCTTAAATGGAGTCGTTGGATGGCTTTTTGCATCAAGCTTTGTCCGGCGGCATCCAACGCGCAGAATTGTTTGATTTGCTGCGGCGTCATTTCCGCATTGCAGTGAATGCCTAAAGCTTCAAAGCGTTTTGCCTGGATTTGACAAGCCTGGATGACACGCTCCCGGATGCTTGCCGATGTTTCCACGGTTTGCCCGGCTTGGTTTTCTTGCGAATTGAGTAATTCACTTTCTTTGAGCCGCGGGACTTCCAGATGAATATCAATTCGGTCAAGGAGTGGACCGGATAAGCGTTGCAGATAGCGTCCGATTTGTATGTCGCTGCACGTGCATTGTTTGACGCTGTCTCCCGCATAGCCGCATGGACAAGGATTTAAT
>DATNQC010000164.1:0-11681 GCA_036702885.1 Oculatellaceae cyanobacterium
GCTGGTGGTGATGAGTTGAGCGCCTTTTGCCATAAAGCGATTGGCTAACCCCGGATGGGCGTCAGGTTCATGGAGGACATAAGGAATGCCAAGGCTTTTAGCGGCCAGCAAGACTGGTGCGCTAACGTAGCCGCCAGTTCCAAACACTACGTCCGGTTTCCATTGGCGGAGCTTCTCTTTGGCGCTTTCCCGAGCCTGACGAAGGGACCAGACCCACTTCAGCAGACGAAACGGCAGGCCAGGGGATAAGCCGCGGGGCATGCCATAAAACGAAACGCCTTCAAAGGGAATGCTGTTTTGGGGCGCAAGCTCACTTTCAAGACCGCCTTGCTTGCCGATATAAACGACAGCCTCCACATCCGGCATCTGCTGCATGCATTCCGCCACTGCCAGGGCCGGGTAAATGTGTCCGCCGGTGCCGCCGCCGGTAACCGCGAGCCGCATACTAAAGGACCTCAACCCGTTCCTGCCGGGGCAGGCGGGAAATATTCAACAACAGGCCAATCATGGCAAGCGTCACAATCATGGAGGTGCCGCCATAACTGATCAGAGGCAAGGTGACGCCGGTGACCGGCATCAGACCAATGGTAACGGAAATATTGATGAGCGCCTGAATCGTGAGGGCGAGCGTCAGGCCAAAGGCGGTGAGCTTCCCGAATGGATTGGCGCATTGCCAGGCGATGGTAAAGCCACGCCAGCCCAGCAGTGCAAACAGCCCCACGACGATGGCCGCCCCAAAAAAGCCCCATTCCTCGCAAATCACGGAAAAGATGAAATCCGTGTGCTGAAAGGGCAGGTAATACAGCTTTTGGATGGAATGCCCAATTCCCACGCCAAACAGGCCGCCGGAGCCAATGGCGTAATACGATTGAATCAGGTTGTATCCGGATTCCAGCGGATCTTTCCACGGATTGAGCCAACCGGTGATGCGTTTCATCTGGTACGGGTTGTGCGTAATCTCCCGGTAGACCAAAAAGCCCATGAGTGGGATCACTGCCAGCATGCAGGCGCGATGCAGGCCGGAAACCGTCAACATTAGAAAGGTGACGGCACCCAAGATCATCGTGACGCTCAGGTTGGGCTGTTTGACGATAAGAACCAGCATCAACGATACCATGGCGAGGTTCACAATCAGTTCCTTGTTCAGGAAGCGTGGCTGGGAAAGTCCTTGCGCCATCAGTAGAATGGCCGCCACCTTGGCAACATCCGACGGTTGGAAGGAGAAGCCGAAAGGTAGAGCAATCCAGCGTTCGCTACCATTGGCCGTGGTGCCGGCAAACATGGTTACAATCAGTAGACCAATGGAAATCAAGGCGAGCGGGCGGGCGACGCGTTTAAAAAATTCCAGCGGGAGGCGTTGCACCACGCGCATCAACAACACGCCGACGATCAGTGCGACCACTTGCTTGAGAAGAATACTCAGGCTGTTGCCTGTTTCAAAGTCTGCCTGGGCGGCACTGGCAGTGAATACGGACATAAGGCCAATTCCCGTTAGCGCAACCGTGATATAGCACAGGGCGCGATCACTGCGGCTTTTGACAATGGGACGGGACATCACGACTTGTCCGGGGGCAGGCTCCGACGTGCGCATCATCCGTTTTCCGCGACGGCCTTGCCGCCAAACTCAACACTGGCTTTGAGGGACTGGACGCATGCTTTGAACGCGCGTCCCCGCTCTTCAAAGTTCTTGAACATGTCAAAACTGGCGCAGGCAGGTGAAAAGAGAACCGGCTCCCCGGCGCTTAGATGGAAGCCTTTTGAAACCGCCTGCTCAAGGTTTTCCGCATATTCCACCGCATGGTAGCCGGCGGCCTCCAGGGCTTGCGCAAAACGCGCTTTGGCCGCACCAATCAAAATGACCAACCGGGCATGCGCCTGCACGGCGGTTACAAAATCATCAAGCGGGGTCATTTTATCGTAGCCGCCTGCAATCAAGATAACCTTTTGTGACTTGAACGCCCGCAAGGCTGAAATAGCGGCATCCGTATTGGTGGCCTTGGAATCGTTGTAGAACAGGACCGTTCTGCTTTCCGAGGAAACCGCACCTACCCGTTCCAGACGGTGTTCCAGACCTTGAAAGGCAATACAGGCTTGGCGGATGGCGTCCACCGGTACGCCCATTAAATAGGCTGCCGAAAGGCTTGCCAGATAATTCTCGTAATTGTGATCACCGATGAGCTGAAGTTCGCTGGTGGCAAAGAGGCGCAATGGCTCCTGCCCCTTCAATGACAGGACAAAGTGCTGTTCTTCATCGAGGTAGGCTTTATTTTCAAATTCTGCCACCAGGCGTTGATCCCGCGAGAACCATAGAACTTGCCCCTGAGTCCGTTGCGCAATCTTGTGGCTGACCGGATCATCCGCTAACACCACCGACCATTCCGGAGAGCGCTCGCCGCTGAACAGTTTGAGTTTGGCTTCCTGATAAGCATCGAGCGAGCCGTGCCAATCCAGGTGATCCGGCTTGAAGTTGGTAAAAACGGCGACCTTGGCTTTCAGCGTGGGTGAAAATTCCAACTGAAAGGAGCTGAGTTCTTCAACAAGCACATCCGGTTGACTTTCCCGAATCACATCCGTGACCGGGATGCCGATATTGCCGCAGGCGGGCGCGTTCTTGCCGGCTTGGGACAAGATCCAGCTGATGAGCGTGGTGGTGGTGGATTTGCCATTGGTGCCGGTGACGCCTACAACCGGGATGTTGGGTCTTTGGCAATAGGCGAATTCAACTTCCGAAATGACGGTCTTGCTGCTAAGGCGCAGTTGTTCGATGACCTCGCTGCTGGGCGGAATGCCCGGACTCACCACGACCAAATCGGCATGGGTAAAGCATTGCTTGCTGTGTCCGCCCATCTCCACAGATACGCCCAAGTCGCTCAATTCACGGCGTAAATCCTCGTTTTGCGGTGATGCGGGCGTGGTTTCGCTCAAAAATACGTTTCCGCCCTGCTTTGCGACATAACGCGCAACAGCCGCCCCACTCCGGGATAGCCCCAATACCGTTACCGGCTGACCATTCCAAGTTGCCATCATCGTCCCCATTTCACGGATGTTTACGCTTTATTGTACAGAAAAACAGCCAATACGCAGCACAGGAACTGGAACGTGACAAACGCGTAAACAACCCGTGTTTCGTGCCAGCCGCCCAGTTCAAAGTGATGGTGCAGCGGACTCATGCGGAAGATGCGTTTGCCGGTGGTCTTGAAGGAAATCACTTGTAGAATTACGGATAACGCCTCGATGATGTAGACCGATGCCAGAAGCGTCAGCCACAGCTCCATCCGTCCCGTAACGGCCAAAGCCCCCAGCGCGCCACCCAATGCCAGGCTGCCGGTATCGCCCATAAACACGCGGGCAGGGTGCCGGTTGAACATCAAAAAGCCCAAGGCGGCTCCGGCCAGCATTTGGGAAACCAGCGCCAGATCCGGTTGTCCGGCTGCAAACAGGATGAGCGAAAACGCCATAAACGTCATAAACGTTGTGCCACTTGCGAGTCCATCCAGGCCGTCTGTCAGGTTCACCGCGTTGGAAGCGCCTGTTATTACAAATGCTGCAAATGCGGGGTATAGCCAGCCCAAGGGGAGTTCCGCCAAACCAAAGATGCTGATGGCGCCAGTTGGGTTTTGCTGCATGGCCCAAATTCCCAAGGCCAGCCCGCTACAAATTTGAACCGCAAGCTTGGTGTAACCGGAAACGCCTTTGTTTTTCTTTTTGGAAATCTTGAGGTAATCATCCACAAAGCCCAGCGCGCCAAAGACCAGGGTAATGCCCAGAACCCACAGGACTTGCACTGTTGGGAATGCGAGCTGCTTTAAAACGGAAAGACAGATGAATCCGAACAGGACGCCTGCCAGAATAAGAACCCCACCTGCGGTTGGCGTCCCTGCCTTGCTTTGGTGCGCTTGAGGCCCATCTTCCCGGATGTATTGTCCCATGTATCTTTTTTTCAAAAAGCCGATGTAAGGACTACCAACGGCTAAAACCAGTCCAAGCGGGGCAAGACCTGCCCAAACCGCATCCATTTGCATTAAAGCGCTTCTCCCATTTGAACGTTTGTCATGCGTGCTGCCGCAAGGGCTTGAGGAATTTCATCCAGCCGATAGGCCCGGGAGCCTTTCAGGTACAGGATGGTATTATCCAGCGAGTGGCGGCTCAGGTGGTCAATCGCATCTTGAACGGTGTCCGCCGCAAAGATTGGGTAGGCGGCCGTCCTGGCTGAATCGGCCATCCAGTGACCTTCTTCTCCAATGGTGACAAGCTGCGCAATACCCGCCTGCTTCGCAAGCCACTGGCCTAGTTCTTCATGATACGCCTGGCTGAAGTTGCCCAGTTCTTTCATGCCGCCCAGAACTAGCACCCGGTTTAACCCATCGCAAGGGAGTGACAGAAACGCCTTGAGTGACGCAATGGTGCTATCCGGGTTGGCGTTGTAGGCGTCATTGACGGTCCAGGCGTTTTGGTAGCCGCGTAATGCAGTTCGTTCGCCGCGTCCTGCTTCCGGGACGAATTGGGCAAGTCCCCGGGCAAGCTCGGCTGGTGAAAAGCCGAGTGCTTCACCGACTTTGAGCACCCCCAGCGCGTTGGAAACCATGTGATCGCCGACCACCGGCAGAAATATCGGTGTTTCTTGGTATGTAAACCGAACGCCCGTGTGCCCGTCCTGCATCCAAATCTGAAGATCTTCCGCTTCGGAAAGGTGGTAGGCGATTTGCTTGCCAGGCCAGAGCTGAGGCGCTAGTTCCGCCAGTGGTTTACTGTCGCCGCAAAGAACCAGTTGTCCTTTGGCAGGCTCCATACCTTCCGCAATTTCCAGTTTGGCTTTGGCAATGTTTTCTAGAGAGCCCAGCAGGCCGATATGGGCCGGCCCAACATTCACAATCAGCGCCACATCCGGCTTGGCGGCTTCGGAGAGGATGGAGATTTGTCGCAGACCCCGCATGCCCATTTCCACGATGAGGATTTCCGTACCAGGTTGAAGCGCTAGCAACGTTTGAGAAACGCCCACTTCATTGTTGAAGTTCTTTTCGGTTTTGACGGTTTTCCTGAGCGGGGAAAACGCGGCGGCCAGCATTTCCTTACTCGTGGTTTTGCCGGAACTGCCGGTGACGGCAATGACGATGGGGTTGATTTTTTCCCGATGCAGGCGGGCCATATCCAAATACGCCTGCACGGGCTCTTCCACAGCGAGCAGATTGGGGAAGCGTTGCCATTCAGGATGCTGCTGGACTTTCTCCTGTTTCACAAAAGCCCCGACCGCGCCGGATGCAAATGCTTGTTCCAGATAGTCATGTCCGTCAAAACGCTCCCCGGATAAGGGCAGAAAAAAATCACCTGGCTGCAAGGTGCGGGTATCCGTCCACAACCGTGCGGCTTCAAAGGGGGACGCGGCAGTGACTGCTTGGCCGCGTGGCGCGTTTAACAGTTCCTCATAGGTAAAATGCGACACGTTTCAGTATCCAGTTAGTAAACAAACGTTATTCCGTGTAGTTTACCCGTAATCGGGTGCCATACTCCAGGCTCAATCGGATTTCTTCCGGTGGTAGGTTTCGAGGAAAGAGTGTGCCGCTGACTTTGGCCTCCTTCAGGCTGGCGCCGTCCAGTTTGGCCTCGCTGAGATCAACCGAGCGCAAATCCGCGGAGCGAAGATAAGCACCCGTCAGGTCTGCCTTGCGGAGCTTGCACTTGCGCATATCATAGCCACGGAGATGTGCGTTGCTCAGGTCTACTACGCCGCCGTTGGCTTCCACGAAATTGTTGAACTCGACGAATCGTTCCTCTTGAATCAGGTCAAGTGCACGGGGGTCTGGCATACTGCCGCCTTTCTCAACTGTTGTGGAATACCCGGGGATGCTTCGACCTTTTGGGGCTTTCGTGTTTTGGAAACGTTTAGTCCCCTGCTGAAGCTGTGAAACATCCCTGTTGCTTCAACCTGTTTATCGGCAACGCTTCCATTATACTGTTTTTTTGGCATTGCGGGCGCTTGTGGCAAGGTTTTTAGCAGGGCTTTCGCCATGAATGCAGGAGTGGGTGCCTTTGCCGGCGTGGCTGTTAACAATGGTAAAAAAAATAGCCTACTACGCTTCGTAGTTTCCAAAACGCTCAGGTATGATATTCAACAATGGAGGCGCTGCGTGGAAGGAACCATCGCTTCGGCATGGAAACTGCCGTCTCCGGTAGTCAGAGTCGGCTCGTGGCGGCACTTAGGGTGCTTGTCGAGGCACAGCCGGGAGAGAGAGTTAGCGTTTTATGCTGAAAATCGTGATTCAAAATCCGAGCAGTGAAACGGTGATCAACAACGTTTGGCCTGAACAGCTGGACTTCTGGCATGACCTGCTGGACGGCGCCGTTCAGGGTGAAATCCGGGTGCTGGATGCGGAGAGCGGGCAGGAATACGCCCAAGTCGTCGCATAGAACCGTTCAACAAATTAGTGTTTGTCCATCCGAAAGGAGGGATGCTTGTTGTTTCGCTGTATGCGAAACCGCTGGAATTTTATTGCTTCAACGAATGTGGTAAGAAGGGATACGGTAAGATAGGAAGGAATTAAAGACTTAATCTGTGACCTCACCCGTTTTTGCCGAACCAAGTTCAGTTAGAGAAATTTTTTGTAGAATTTAGGATTTGTGGAAATGCAGCAATCCCTCTTCGGCAGTCTGGCCCTGTCGTCTCCAGTCGCAAGCGACGTTGCGTCTCAAACCAATTTAGAGCAATTGCTTTTTGAAGACGCCGTTTTTACAGTGCTCGATTTGGAAACGACCGGTCTGAACGCCAAAAAGAATGCAATCACGGAAGTGACTGCCATCCAGTTCCGGAACGGCGAGGAAGTGGGTAAATACTCCACGCTGGTGAAGCCGACGGAAACCATTCCGGAAGAGGTTGAGCTGCTGACCGGTATTACCAATGACATGGTCAAAAATGCGCCGGCATTGGTGATGGTGTTGAGTGAATTGGCCGGTTTTGTGGGCGAATCCCCCATTATCGTTGGGCATAACATTCAGTTCGATATCAATTTTCTGCGAGAAAAACTCAGCCAGAATGGACTGAATGCGTTTGTGGATCGCTTTGATCTGAACCGGGCCATTTGTACGCGGGCCATTGCAGTCAAAGCGCTGCCGGGCTTGCCCAGCTACGAAGGTATTGTCGTGGCTACCTCGGTCGGAGTGCACAACCCGAATCCGCACCGTGCGGAAGCGGACGTGCGCATGAGCGCAGGCATTCTGTTTGAAATCTTTAAGCGTGTCCAGGCGAAAGAACCGGCGATCAAGACCGTTGCCGATTTTATCGCTTGGCAAGGCTCTTTGGGTTAATCACCTTAAGCACACACAACCTAAAAAGCCTCCTGTTCAGGAGGCTTTTTTTTAAGATAAAAAAGTATTGAAGGGTGGTAAAAAGACTTTTGACTTCAGCCATTATTGTTTGATCTGGTGCAATGTAATGACGTTATTATCCGGATCGGTAATAACAAGCATGCGGCAACCCGGGTAATCGGAAGGCCCACTCAGGATGGGGACGTTCAGTTCTTTCATCCGGGCGTGTGTAGCATCCAGATCTTCGACTTCAAATGCAATGGAACTGCCCCGATTCTTAAAGAAGTCTGGCGCATTTTCCGGCAGGCAACCAATGGCAAAAGTGCCGCCACCTACGCCATATTCCTGAAAATTTTCGCTACTCAGCCCCTCTGGCGTCAAACCCAGCACGTCTTCATAAAAGCGGCGTGCACGGGCCAAGTCCGAAACCACATAAACGGTGAAGGCAATGCTTTTGATCATGACGACCTCTCAAAAACAGAACACGTTAAAACAGAACACGTTTGAGCGGAATCAATCCGTCTGTTAATCGGGAAATTCCAGCGTGAGCGTGACAGGACAGTGGTCGGAACCCATGACTTCGCTTTCAATGGATGCGTCCACCAGGTTGTCCTTTAGATCTGGGCTGGTGTAGAAGTAGTCGATCCTCCAGCCGACGTTCCGTTCCCGCGCGAAAGTTCGCATATTCCACCATGAATATTGGCCTGGTTCATTGGGGTAGAAATACCGGAACGTATCAATATAGCCGTGGGAAACGAATTTATCCAGCCAGGCGCGTTCAATGGGCATAAAGCCGGAGACGTTCTCGTTTTCCTTGGGGCGGGCCAGATCAATGGGGTGATGCGCAGTGTTGAAGTCCCCGCAGACGACAATTTTTTTCCCCTGGGCGCGCATGGCTTCGACATGTTCCAGAAACACGTCATAAAAGCCCAGTTTGTATTTCAGGCGTTCTTCCCCGCGACCGCCATTGGGGTAGTAAATGTTGTAGAGAACGAAGTGCGGATATTCCGCAATGAGGGTGCGGCCTTCATCGTCCCATTCCGGGATGCCGAAGCCTTCGGTCACAGTGATGGGGTTTTCTCGCGTGAAAATAGCCACGCCGCTATAGCCTTTTCGGTTGGCATGGCTCCAGTAGGTTGTATAGCCTTCCGGAGAAACCAGTTCAGGGGTGAGTTGGTGTGCACTGATTTTAGTTTCCTGTAAGCCCAGGATATCGGGTTTTGCCTGATGGAGCCAATCAAAAAAGCCTTTTTTTGCAACGGCGCGAATGCCGTTCACATTCCAAGACATCAAACGAATGCGAGCCATACGGATGCACTTTCCTTTCCATTGTGGCCTTATTGTGCCATAAGCAGGCGTCCAAGTCCCATCCAAATTCACCTGCATGAACATGTCGGGATGATCTGTGACACCGAGGTAATCAGGAATTAATCCCTGAAAGAAGTAAGCGATGCAGCTCGCATCCTTGTTGCAAAAGTAGAACGGCATGCGCCATCCTGGCGAGCAGGATGCTTACACAGAACAAGCTCCCCAACGCAAGTGCGAAGCGTCTTTTAGAACGGTTGTGCTGCGTCCAGCGTTGCAGGGCGTAACCACCCAGTAGAAAGACCAACGCGCCGTTGCTGATGATATGCAGGGAGCTTGAGTGATTCATGGTCGATGAGATCAGGACGAGCGCTGCAATCCAAAGGAGGAGCAGGCTTTCGTCTTCTAGCCGCAACAGGCGATACAAAAAGCGACCCGGAAGCTGATATCCCACGCCCAGTAACCCCATGACCGGCAAAACCCCGATGAGTAGCAAATGCAAGGCCAAAATGCCTCGAAGCCAGAATGGACCGGGTTGATGCTCCAGGAGAAAGCGTAATTCCGAATGAAAGGTCGTGTAGTAGCCAAATGGTTCGGGATTGGCCTCGGCGAGCCGGCTAAACATCGCGTGTAACAAAGGTTCTCCAAGCCCGGAAGCAAACAGCAGTAGTAGCACTGCACCATGCGTCAACAAAAGCATGCCGGCCCAAGGGATGCACCATTCCCGACCCCAGCGTTTAAGCACCTCACGGTTAGAGAGTTCTCGGTAGGTCAGGTTTTTTTCTTCCCGTTCATGCAACAGGCAGTGCAAGAGTCCAAAAATCCCGAAAGCCAAGGTCATCCAAAAACCTAAGCCAGGTGTGAACCAAAAGGTCAATGCGGTGAACAGGCCGCAGGCCGCCAGATGCTTTTTATTTTTCTGTCCCTTTCGATACCAGTTGACTAGATAATGCCAGGCCCAATAGACAGCAATGAATGCGAGCAGGCCACTGAAAAAATGTGACTGATAAAAGAGAGCCTGGCTACCACAGAGTGCGATAAAGAGCAGTATGAGTATCAGAAAGCGCGTATCCAGACAGTTTTTGCCGATCTGATACAGCAGATACAACTCAAATAGCCAGCCGACCAGCACCCACAACCGAAGGCTGAGGATATTGAAGCCATAGAACCGGCTCCAGAGGACGCCCGGAAATGTCCCGCCTATCGAAGACCAAGTTCGAAGAATCTGTTCATACGGAAGTCCTTGAGTCAGTTGTTGAACCTGAAGCAGGAGACTGGCCTCAGAGGCTTTCGGGGTGGCCAGTAAATTTCCGGCACTGGCAAGCAGCAGCAAGAACAGGCCGGCCAAAGCTGCCAGTAATAGCCCGACAATTCGAAAAATGCGTATTGGAAGCTCAGTGCGCATACTCAACCAGCGGAAGTGCCACTCGGATTCTCATTCTAACAGCCCGACGCTTGGGTGAGAAAAACCGATATAATTGAAAAAGTCATTTCCTTGATACCAACTTTGTGGCTGAGTAAAGCCAAACAGCTTTGAGTGCCAGAGGAAAGTGTGATTTTGAAAGACGGTGCTGATATGCCGGGTGCGCCGGAAGATTTTCTGTCCATCGTCATTCCTGCGTATAACGAGGCGGAAAATATTCGTTTTGTTGTGCAGGAAGCACTGGACATCCTGCGAGGGTTGACGTCCCGCTTTGAAATTATCGTGGTGGATGATGCCAGCACCGATGAGACGGGCGCGATCCTGGCTGAGCTGTCCGGGGAGATCCCTCAATTGAAGGTGATTCGTAATCCGCAGAACATTGGTTGTCATCCTTCCTCATTGGTGGGGTATGCGGCGGCGCAGGGCGATTATTGCTACTTCATCCCGGCGGATCGACAGATTCCAGCAGCGGAGATTACCAAGTTTCTGGCTTGCGCCAAGGCGGGGCATGATGTGGTGTATAGCTGGCGGCAACATCGGGAAGATCCACCGCATCGCCTGTGGATTAGCGGGTTTTACAACTTGCTGGTGCGGTGGTTGTTCGGCATTCGAGTGCATGATGTGGATTCTTCGGAACTATTGACCGGGCGGGCTGTAGCGCAGATTTTACCCAGGCTTCGCTCCAATAGTGCGTTTATTACCGTGGAAATTCTACTGGAGGCTCAACGGCAAGGGCTTCGCATTGGCGAGGTGATTATTGATCACCGCCCTCGCCTGGCTGGAAAGGCGAGGGGTTTGAGTTTTCCCGAAGTCAGCCGGGTGCCTGCCAATTTTTTCAGAGTTTTGTTCTGGTTTTGGAGGCAAAAGGTCAAAGGCTATCCCATGCAGGGGTAAACGTGCGTTTGGGGTTAATTAAGCCGTGATGGTGTATAGTTTGCGCCCACCGTTTTGCTCTTTGTCGCTTCCGCTATATTCACCAGATTTTTCGTTTTCTTCAATCTGGCGTTTGCTTTTCTTGATTTCCCGGATGCCTTCGATCATGTCTTTGTGGGTCGGTTGCAGCTTAAAGGCTTTCCGGGCTTCTTCATCCTGCTCCAGCCTTTCCAATTCCTCGGCGTCAATGTTGCGGATGAGCTTGTCTTTGACGTTCTTGAGCCAGTTTTTAATATCTCGTCCGCTGAAGTCTTTGGCCTGGCGCGCCAATGACTTCAGGTCAACGGAATCATCCGGATGCAGATTTTTCTGCTTGAGTTGTTTCTTGATCAGCTCCAGACGTTGTTTTTGGTTTAATTCGCTGATTTCAAGCTTGTAGTTGAAACGGCTACGGATTGCTGGATCCAGCGCCTCAGGTCGGTTGGTGGCGCCGATTAGCAGAATGCGTTTGTGGCTCCGTTTGACACCATCCGTGAACGCCAGGAATTCATTGATGGTTTTGAGATCCTCACTGCCGGAGGCGCCCATTTCTCCGCCCATGCCGCTGCGGCTACCCAGTGCGTCCATTTCGTCAATGAATACAACGACCAGATCATCAGGCGCTTCCTCAATGGCATCCCGTAACCTGCGGATGCCGTTGGCGCCACCACCCACCAGACCGGTTACAAAGCGGGACCCGCTGGTGCTGATGAAGGTTGCGCCTCCTTGTGCGGCGATGGCC
>DATNQC010000169.1:0-8155 GCA_036702885.1 Oculatellaceae cyanobacterium
CTACCTGAGTGCGGAATGGCTCTGGCCGGTGCCGGGTCTGCGGTACATTCACCCCTGGTTAGGTCAAAATATCAAGGGCGCATTCTTTGTCGATCACGGACAAAGCTTCTACGACAAGGATTATGCATACTACAGCCTGTACAAGAACCGTCCCAACTCACTGACCAGCGTTGGCTTCGGCGTTCGTGCCCACCTGACAGACTACTTGCAGGGATATCTGGATGTTGGCTTTGGTCTGGGCGACCGCAAGGATGTGGAACCGGAACGTCGTCAACCGACCGCCCGTCTGCACTTTGGCGTCCGCAGCGAACTGCTCCCCAATGACTACAAAGCCCGCGACACCAAAGTGACGCCCATCAAGACCGATGTCTTCCGGCCTCGCAGCGTGGGTGTCCTGAATGAAGGCGATTTGCAGTCTGAAATCGCCGACCCGACACTGGAGCCGGTCGATCAACTTCGATCCAAAATCTACTAAGGCTTATTCTCAACGCCTCAGAGAAAACACACCTCGGTCAACCTGGCCGGGGTGTTGTTTTTATGGTTGTGGCGGGGGCAGGATAACCCTCCCGGCTTCCGAAGGACTTTATCGCGGCCTTCCCGCCAATTGGAACAACTTATCCGTAAACAGCGCGGTTAGGTATGCCGTTAAACTGGCTCTTGCCGCCGTACCCACCTGACGACCTACCGAACGAATCACCGGAATGGCGATTCCCGACGCCATCAGCCCGGCACCCACCGATAAGGCCACCGTACGCAGCGGCGCATATTCAATATTGTTCCGCCAGTCTTTCAACTCCTCCAAACGTTGTTCTATTTGCTCCGCCAAAACGGATATTTCTGCTCCCTTGAGTTCGATTTGCGTCCGCAATTCGGCCGGTGTCGTCATCGGCATCCTCCCATCAGCCCTTCACACATCAATGTAGGCGCTATTGCGCTTGATTTCCCAGATGGCCAGCCAACCGAACAAAGCAGTCAGCGCCAGAAAAACCACGGTTGTGATAATAACCGCCCAGACAAATTGAAGATACTCGGCAAGCACCACAAGCAGGCTAAGGGCCAGCAGCATCAGAAAAATCGAGCCAACCATTAGGGCAATCAGCCCCATTACACCGGCCATCATCAGTTTTCGGCCCTCTACCTTCACTTCGACTTTGGTTAGCTCTATCTGGGCTTTAATCAGATCCGCCACCCGGACAAACAATTCACGGAACAACCCAGGCAGGCCAATTTGCCCCAACGTGTCATCAGCCGCACTGGTTCCGTAAGCAGGGCTAGCACCCATTTTTCTTCCCTCCCGGCTCGGCGCGGATGGAGGGCTCCCGCATTAACGGCGGCAAGCCCTCAGAACGCGACCTAACAGCAATCCCGCAATCAGACCAATCACAATACTACGTCCCGGATGCCGACGGATTGCATCCCTCGTGGAGCGCAGAAGCGCCTGAGTCATATCTTTTGCATCATGTTCTTCCACGTAAATCGCCATATTATGCAGTTTTTGCGACGTGCTTCTCAGGCGGCTGGACGTGCGACCGCGCGCATGGTCTATGCGTTGGGCAATCTGGTTACCCACCTGCTCGGCCTGCTCGTTGATGCGTTCTTTCAGCGCGACGGCTTGCTGGTTAACCTTATCCGTCATTTCACGAACCTTTTGCATAGCATCCCCTCCCCCGCTGCCGGTAACTGGCATTTCCTCGCTGCGGCCGGTTCCGCTGAAGATATTGTCCACAGGATATCCTCCCCCTTAAAGCGCATTGCAGTCCGCTCATTTCAAATGAATCGGCACAATGGCGGCCTTTTTATATAATCAGTCACACCTTCGTTCGCTCATTGTCGGGGTTCTGAATGCGGACGGCAATTGCCTGCTTGTCTATCCGGCATAGCTGTCTATCTAATATCCCGCCCTCTGAAAGCCTGCATAGAATAATGGCAGGAGGGTTTCATGGAGCCATATCAGCGTTATCAACCCATGCATTATGCGCTGCATGAACGGAATTTTCCACATTCGGTCATGGACGGCATCTGGATGTGGTCCATTTTCGTTGAAGAGCAGGACACGGACCTAAACGGCTACCTGGTTCAAACCAGCGAGAATGAAGCGTTCATCGTAGACCCTCCCTGTGCAGGCCCGGAAGTTCTGGACAGCTTTGAGCCGTTACCTAAACTCACGATGATTGTGATTACCAATAGCAACCACGAACGCAGCGCACAGCAATTCAAGGAAAAATTCCGCATTCCCGTTTACGCCCATCGTCAGGATGCGCCTTTAATGTCCGTTGCCGTTGATCGCGTGTTTGAAGACAGCGAGCTACTGCCAGGCGGCTGGCAGGTCATCCAGCTTGAACATCAGAAAACTGCCGGTGAATCCGCTTTATATCACCTGGAACGCCGCATTGTCATCCTGGGAAGCGCCCTTATCGGCAAGCCATTCCAGCATCTCTCTATGCTGCCGGATGATCAATATGCCTCCAAGGCGGCCTCCGTCCAAGGCTTAAAACGTTTGCTCTCTTTGGATGTCCGAACCATTCTTTTGACTGTTGGCGATCCGATATCTCTGAATGCTTCCGCCTTACTGGAAGAGACCATTCGCTCCCAGGGGCACGAATAACTCTCTAATTAAGCCTTGTTTGCTTTTCAATACGTGCGTGAGTGGAAAACCTTGCAAGCTACGCAATTTAGGTTTTGCAGCGTTTTTATTAAAAGCAGTTCATCACCGTATTCATAAAACAGGTTAATTTATGCAGTGTGTAACTGTTCATCCATCCTTGGGTGGTTTTCAGCATTTGAAACCATCTCTTTCCCCAGAACCCGGAAATCTTTGGCAAAATCCTGCAGAAGATGTTTTTTTCGGTCGTAACCAACATTCAAAAACACCCAGATGGTTCGCCGAACTTGGAGCTGCTTTAGCATTTGCTATACCTGTTCTAGGATATAGTGTTGCTGATAATGTTGACCATCTTCCAAGAAGCACGCTGAATTCCCAAGCAGTCCGGGATAATGTCGATCAATTCAGACAAACGGATTTAGGAATCAACTATATTGTCAGATCACCTGACTATTTCCGCCGACAGCAAATCCAAAAGGCCATTCCAGCCATTAACCTCTTGCTGACGCATATGCTGTCTCAACGCCCAGATTTACTACAAATGCTGGAAAAGACGCCAGAAGGCTTAAACATTGTGTTGTGGGACAAAAAACAGCTGAACCCAGAAACCTCGGGGACAGCACATGCATCAGGACAACATCAGCAGGGCATTACACTAAACCTACCCATCGGTATATTCGACCTCGCCGAACTCGAGAAATTGATTCTGTGGTCTCAACAGCCTTACAACTACGCTTGCAACAATATTACTGATCCTGCCGTGCCTAACGGGAAATCAATGGAAAATTTCCCAACGCCCACATGTGTACCAATTCTCGAAGGTATGCTGGATAAACTCGACAATTTTTACAAAATACTAGTCCATGAAACAACACATGGGTTGGACTTTCTGGGGGCATACCAAGGGGAGGTTTATGTGGTTGGCCCTGATGGCCTGTTACCGGGGATGAGTCGAGAAGATCGGAAGTGGTTCGCCAGTGAAAGAACACGTATCCAGCAAGGTATTCGCTCGGGTAAAATTAAATTACCAAGCTATGCTTGCATTAACAATAATGAATTCCTTGCTGTCATGGCAGAGACATTCTTTCAAGAACCAAAAGAATTAGAGCAAAAAGCACCAAAGATGTTCAGCTTTCTACAGAGGTATTTTGAAATAACGCCTACTGACATTGAAATGCTTAAGAACGCCCAATACCAGCCTTCTCGTGAGTATTATCCCCCTGACGAATCAGATAATGTTTTTAACAACCATGGGGATGAAGCTCTAAAAAGAATAGGTATAGCTAGTATAATCGCTGGTGGGTGCATCATTGTTATAATTAGACGTTATCCCAAAGCTAATGACAAAAATAGAACATAGAGCTTTCATTTCTAAACCATTTTTCCGTTTAACATCCTATTTTGATTTAACACCATTTCCGTATTTATCCCTTTAAACAAGAGTAAAAAATTCTATAATAAAACAATTCTATTTTTGTGTGAAAACATAGCCACAAGTGCGTTATTGATGTTTTAGCATCTATATATACCCTATGAGCAGATACCAAAATTCGCTGCCCAATTAGCGTACCATGAACTTTAAGACCCTATTCTCTTCCCCCATAATTCTAGTCTTAACCCTGCTAGAACCTCGCAGCAGACAGTATCCCCCTATTATTATTCCTTGTTTTTTGAGCACTACTTGTTTTAATTAGTGGCCTTCTGTATTTCCTTCCATTATCGCATTTACAAAAGGACATCCGGATCGCTGGAGCACTTTTCTGCTCGATTTCTTTTTAGGCTGGAGCTTTATTGGTTTATTGCATTATTGTTGGCGCTCTCGGAAGGTTCACGTTCTATACAAATATCTTGTACGTTTCCAACTTAATGCCTGGCTCGAGAGCGGAATCCCCAACCCCTGCTGTGGGAACAGTCAAAATTTCCCACCAGGATAGCAGCATTATTCATGAGCCCCACAAATGCCATGTCCGCCTTCGCCCTAGCCAGACGGGCTTTATGACAGAATCTTCGGAATCCCTGGGATTCACTACTTGCGGACAAACCGTCGAAGTACTTGCTTATGATGCTCCCTACTTCAAAGTGAGAAGCGCCATCCATGGCATCAATCAAGTCGGTTGGATTTATGCAGGTACAACAACCGATTGGCAGCTACCACTCCACATGGCACCACACGTTTGCCAATTGAATCCCCCACATGCAGTGTTCGATATCTTCACGGAAGTCCGGCTTAAGCCCTTCCCGGCAACCGATACATTATTATTGACGATTCATCCAGTTCCAGCTGGTTCACTGCGATGGATCACCGAAAACGGCAACTCCTTATCCACAGGATGCCCTGTAATTAGCTGTAAAAAACCAACTATCATGCTCTACAGCAACAAATAGCAAAGAAAGAACGGGATTACACCTAGTAAAAGCTCTAAAATTCTAGCTTTACGACTCTTTTCTCCTTATTTTTCAGCCATTTCAATTATTTAGTTTACCTCGTAACCCACCAATAAAAACCTTCTCAGAGAAACCTGAAAGCTTTTCATTGGCCTCCAATTAAACTTTTCAGTTACCAAGCCGATAACTCTCTAGAGCATACATTCTGCGGATCTTCGTTATGGAAAGTGTTCGTCATCTTACAGGCTTTACGCTTGCTGAATTGCTGATTGCCTTGTCAATTCTTGGCCTGATTGCTACCTTTACCATCCCTAAAGTATTGGTAGCACAGCAAGATATGACCTATAGAGCGAATGCCAAAGATGTTGCCGCAGCAATCAGCGCGGCGTATGATTGATTGCGGCTGGAGGGACAACTATCTCCGGACACTAAAATCAACGACTTAACGCCCTTCCTGAATTACGTTTCAGTCTATACCGGGATTATGGACGACACCTATACAGATACAAATATCAACTGTAGCAATGCCGTTTTTGCCTGTCTAAAACTTCACAATGGCGGCACAATCGCTTACCGAAAAGATGCTGCATTTGGCGGCACGGCAACGACCAACGCATTACCCATCCCTTTTGATCCAGACGGGAAGGTCACGGATGGAACAACCAACGGTCCCGGAAAAAGCGTCTCTTTCTTCCTGTACTATAACGGACGTATCGTCGATCGAGCCCACGTCCTGGCTGGAACATCGAATACGGCTGCCACTTACGGCACTCAGCCCAACAAAGTTCCTCCTTGGTTTAGTTGGGATTGACCGCATTTCCTAACAACCACAACCACCTTTAGCTTTGATGAGCTTCTTCCTTATCCTCTGCTCAATATCAACATTTAATTTCATCACACAGAGATGCGTTTAAATCATTAAGCAAACGGCTCCAAATTCCATATTTGAGTTGCAATGAACGAGCAGATCATTGCGGAGTAACGGTCAAGCATTTTGGTGACGCTGTCCACTTAAATGAAGCTGGTAGTCAACGCTTTACAGAATTTTTAACCGATTACATAAAATCAGAAGCAAAATTGTAGATTTTTATAACACTCCCTTTCATAGCAAGCTTTGCCCATCAAGTAACCCCGATAGTCACAATCAAAACATAACTATCAATATGCTCCTGAACGCTCCCGTAAAGTAGGGAGTTGCTTTAATTTTTGGAGTGTATACTATGACCATGCCAACGCTCAAACGTGGTCACCTTCTGTCCTCTTAAACCGTCCAAAGAATTCAAGCGTATGGGACATTCGACCATATGGAACGAGCACCACCCCTGCAGAACGACAAATTAATCTCCAGTAGTATCTCTGCCATAAATGGCGAATATATTGATTCGGATTACTTGGGGAGGATGAATTCGATGGGAAATCTGGGAATAGAGACTACCAATCCTTAAACTGGCCGTAAAAGAAAAGACCGGTTCTTCCGGTCTTTTCTTTTTAAACACTTCTGAACAACGCCGCTAGAATGCCTAAAAGATTTTTTAAGGATTTCGTGTCAGTTCATTAAAACTGCCATCTGATAAGGGAAAGGGGTGGTGCCACCTCACAGAATCGAACTGTGGACACGAGGATTTTCAGTCCTCTGCTCTACCAACTGAGCTAAGGTGGCGTGTGGAGTGGGTATACACATTAACGCCAAAACACTGATCAGTGTCAAGCAGGAAGAGCCGCCCAAATACTACCTAGTGTGAGTTCCATCTTTGAGCGATACCTCCTCCGGTGAAGGAAGCGGCAGTTCCCGCTCATTTTGCGACGATTCCGGGGACACCGGGTAAAACTTGCGGACCAGCATAATGAGGCACGCTGCCAGCAGAAACAAACCGGCCAGCAATGCGATATAGACCGGCAGATAGTTCACATACCAAACGGCAATCAAACCACCCAGAACACAAAGCATATAGAGGTAACTGACCGCCCGGACCTGTCCCATCCCGGCCTTTAGAAACTGGTGATGAATATGATCCGCATCCGGAAGAAACGGATTCCGCCCTTTCGCCAGCCGCCGAAGCACGGAAAACGTGATATCCAGAATAGGTACGCTCAACACAAACATGGGCAGCATCATCACGACCATTTTGGTCTTGAGCACACCGGTTACGGCAACGCTGGCCAGCAGAAATCCGCAAAACAGAGAACCGCTGTCGCCCATGAAAATCTTTGCAGGATGGAAGTTGAAAGCCAAAAACCCTAAGCTGGCGCCGGCAAGCAAGGCAGACAGCAGCGCAGAGGATGGCTGATTGGTAAACAGCGCCACAACCGTCAGCGTAAGCGCCGACAACACCGTCACCCCAGCCGCCAGACCATCCACACCGTCAATGAAGTTCATTGCATTGGAAAGTCCCACGAGCCAAAGCACAGTCACTGGCAGACTGAGCGCGTTCAAAACCAAAAGCTGCGCCCCGGGCAAATCAAGCGTATTGATTTGAACCCCAAGCGCAAAGGCAACCAGAGCCGCCATAAACTGAATTCCCAGCTTGACGTAAGGGGAAAGCGTCAGCAGGTCATCCAGCAGACCAAGTACAAACATGATCGCGCCACCAGCCAGAACACCCGGCAGGGCATTACCCAGCTCCCGATGCCATTGGAATAGTCCAATCGCGCCTAGCGCCATCATAAAGCCCAGCCAAATGGCAATTCCCCCCAAACGGGGAATGGGATATTTGTGGATTTTCCGATCCCCGGGAGCATCATAATACCCCCCGCTAATCGCCATTTTCCTGACAATGGGAACCAGAATCATCGTCAGCAGGAGCGCCAAGCCGAATCCGACCAGATTCAGCAGATATAGGGTGTGAGGTTCCAGGTGCTTAATGGCTTAAAGCCTCCTCTTTAAAGTGCGCCGCCAATTCAGGGTATAACGGGAAACGATTCCCCAATTCCCGAACCTCCTGAATCAGAGTTTCCTTATTTTCCCGCTTTTTCAACGCGGCGGCAATAATCTGAGCGACTTTCTCCATGGCCTCTTCATCAAAGCCACGGGTGGTCAAAGCCGGGGTACCCAAGCGCAAACCACTGGTCACAAACGGCGATTGCGGATCGTTGGGAATGGTATTCTTGTTGGCTGTAATGCCAATCTCTTCCAACAGATGCTGGGCGTCTTTACCCGTCATGTTCAGG